>CACXDV010000076.1 GCA_902766585.1 uncultured Ruminococcus sp. | reverse complement strand
GCTGCAAACAGGGGAATGATATTTGCCTGAGCAGCAGATATCTGCTTTGCAACGATAAACAGCTCCGTATAAGCAAGCGCAAAGGCAAGTGAGGTATCCTTAACAAGTGTTATGACCTCATTTGTAACGGGAGGAAGAACATTCTTTATCATCTGCGGGAAAATAATTCTTCCGAAGGTCTGCGCTCTTGAATAGCCGAGTATAGAAGCAGCCTCTCTCTGTCCGTTGGGAACAGACTGTATGCCGGCGCGGAATATTTCTGCAAAATATGCCGCATAGTTCAGTGAGAAGCCTATGATTACCGCATAGAATCTGTATGATGAGCCGAGATTTATTCTTAAAACATAATAGGGCGCAAAGCATACAACAAGAAGCTGCAGCATAAGAGGAGTACCTCTCATTATAGATATATATATTCTTGCAAGCCACTGCAGGGGCTTGAATTTCGACATACGGATAAAGGTAAGCAAAAGTCCCAGCGGCATTGAGAAAATCAGAGTAAGTACGAAGATAATAATTGTTGAATCCATGCCCCTGAGAAGCTGGAGAGTCATTGATAAAACGTCTACATTGTCCTTTTTGGATACGGCAGAAGTGCTATCCGTCTTATTGATAACGCTTTCATCAGCGACCAGACATACACTGTCCTGAAGCTCCCATTTTTTAGCGATAGTATCGAATGTTCCATCCTTTTTCATTTCGTAAAGTGCAGCCTGCACCTTATCGCGGAGATCGGTATTGCCAAGCTTGAAGCCTACTGCATATTTTTCTGTTGAAACAACATCTTCAAGCTGGCGGTAGGTTCCTTCCTTGCCTGATATCTGATGCTTTGCGACACCGTAGTCAAGACATACTGCCTGAACCATTCCGCTTTCAAGATTAAGGAATGCGGTATTGTAATCTCCTACCTGCTGCAGTTCGGAAAATTCCTTTGCAAGAGCCTTGTTTTCCTCTGCTGCATCATCGCCTGTAAAAGCTGCAAGGGCGGATGAATCAGCCTGAACGGCAACTACCTTTCCTTTAAGGTCGGAAAGATTGCTGATATCCGAATCAGCCTTTACAACAACTACCTGTGAATTATCAACATAGGGGACAGTCCATGTATACTTGTCCTCACGTCCGTTGAATGTGAAGCCGTTCCAGATACAGTCGATAGAACCGCTGTCAAGCTCCATATCCTTTGAATCCCAGTCGATAGGCTGTTTTTTCAGTTCCCAGCCGTTGCGCTTGCATACCTCGGCAGCGAGGTCAAGGTCGAAGCCGACATATTCTCCGCTTTCGTCCTTATAGCCGTAGGGAGGGAATTCAGCATCGAAGCCGACTGTAAAGGTCTTTTCAGGTGCGGCTGATGCAAGAGGCGCTGCTAAAAGGCATAGGCTCATCAGAAAAGAGCAAGCTATCAACGAGCTTAGCAGAGTACGCAGCATTGTTGGTATTTTCTTATTTGTCTGCATTTTGTTCCTACCGCAAATTGCGGTTTCCTCCTTCAAAAATTTTTCTTATGCTATCTCTTTAAAATATTATGATAACAAAAGCACTTACATCATACAACAATATACATAAAAATGCAACATAATGATATTAATAATAATAAAAATCGACTAATAAAGCTTTAGTTTGGATCCTCACTCAATTGCATATAAAAAAGGGCTGCTGTACAAAGAAAATAAGTTTGCACAGCAGCCTTTTTATTATTTGTTGAGCTATAAACTGAATTCAGCGAATGAATCAGAATTGCAATTCATTGTACATTGTACATTGAACATTGTACATTTATTCAGTAGTGTATGAGCCTCCGTCTGTAACGTCAAGACCGCCGCTTCTCGGATACTGACGCTTTCCTCCGTTGTAGTTGAATACTACCTTCGGATTCGGGATATCAGAGGGAACTATGTATGAGAATGTGCCGTCACCGTTATTTGTCATTTCCTCGCCCGGCCATTCTGCATTCTTGACATCTCCGTCACCGAATACATAAGCGCATACATCATCGCCCCATTTTTCAGGCTTTGTAAAGGTTATCTTGATTCCTTCTGACTTGGATTCTTCTGCTGTTGACTCCTCAGCGGTTGATTCCTCTGCCTTGGATTCTTCTGCTGTTGACTCCTCAGCGGTTGATTC
>CACXDV010000075.1 GCA_902766585.1 uncultured Ruminococcus sp. | reverse complement strand
TGCGGTAAGATCATGCCTAACTATGTAGGCACCTGTGGCTGCGGCGAACCTAAGCCATTTGCATTTGATATCCAGCCTCCGGCAGCACCTTCCAATAATATGCCAAAAATCAAGGAAGCTCCCGAAGAAGAACCTGCTATTATTGATACAGCAGAATTTATGCAGGCAGCTCCTTCTATCGAATCCTACAGCCCCCAGACTGCTAAACCTGAAGATAAAATTCCCGATCCGAAACTCAATTACATAAAGAATGATCGTGCACCGGATCGTAATTCGCCCAAGCCTTTCGGAAAAACAAAAACAAATGATGCTGTTTCTATGAGTGATGCTCCGGTTTCAATGAATTTTGATGACGTTCCTCCGGCAGCTCCCATGCGTTTCAGCGATACTCCTCCGGCTGCAAATAACAGCCCCATGGACTTCAGCTTTGATGATGCTCCGCCTCCGGCTCCCATGCGTTTTGATGATCTGCCTCCTGCTCAGCCCATGCGCTACAGTGACGCTCCTCCGGCTTCTCCCATGAAGTACGAGGACACTTCTAAAGCAGCTCCTCAGAAAAACGATAAGAAGCATCTCTTCTCTACTAAAAAATCCAGAGAAGCTGAAACAATGAGAAAGGCAGAAGAAGTTGTTCATAACCGTAAGGATATCCCAAATGACGGCACATGGACCTGTCCCAATTGCGGTAAGGTTATGCCTAAGTATGTAGGAACCTGCGGATGTGGCGAATCTCAGCCCTTTGACTTCTGATAAACAGCATATACCGCATGAAAACACTGATCTGTCTTCATGCGGTATTTTTTTCTTGTAAAATTCTGTTGAATGTTATATAATAGTATGGTAAGTGCATAGTTAGGTTTAAGTGAGGAATTATTGTGAAGCTAAACGAATTTGTTTCAAATGATAATGTTATCAATATGCTGTCTCGCTCAATTAGCTCGGATACCCTTCCGCACGCTATTCTGATAGACGGAGTGAAGGGTACAGGTAAGGCTGCACTTGCTAATATTCTTGCAAGAGCCTGTGTCTGTACCGGAGACAACAAGCCCTGTGATGTGTGTCCGTCCTGTAAAAAAGCACTCCACGATTCTCATCCGGATATCAGTATAAGCAACGGAGATAATTCGGGGGAGCTTTCTGTTGACGCGATCAGGCGCATAAGATCGGATGCCTATATCATGCCTAATGAGGCTCCAAACAAGGTGTTTCTGCTACTAAACTGTGATAAAATGCTTGCTCCTTCACAGAACGCTTTCCTTAAAGTTCTCGAGGAACCGCCTGCAAATGTTTTCTTTATACTTACAGTAAGTTCGGCAAATATGCTCCTTGAGACGGTTCGCTCACGATCAAGAATCTATTCGCTTAACCCACCGGATAAAAAAGAAGCTTTCGACTATATAACCTCTGTTTATCCTGAGTTTTCCGGCGAAGATATTAGCAGGGCTGTCAATTCATCCGAAGGAAATATCGGCAAGGCACTTGAACTTTTGAATAATGGCGGTGAGGAAGCTGCACTGCTTGCAGATGAAATAATGAAAGCTCTGATATTCGGAAAAGAATATGATCTTCTTCGTCTTAATACAAGGCTTACAGCAAGCAGACCGTTTGCCTATTCTGTACTGGACTCCTTAAGTGAGCTTTCTGCTGAATGTGTAAGAGCCTCCGTCGGACTGCCTACCGCTTCCGAAACAGCTAAAAAGGCTATATCCCGTCTTACAAAGCAAAAGATACTTAAAGTAAATGACAGTATTCAGAAGGCTAAAAATGTACTTAATACAAATGTTAATCTTTCGTTTTACGGAACCTGGCTATCCTCAGTGCTTAAAGCTTCACTGCAGGAATCACGCTCATAATTCCGGCGAAATTAATAATCTATGGAGGATGCTATGATTTCAATTATTGGTGTTAGATTTAAGGATGTGGGAAAGGTATACTATTTTGATCCCACTGATATTGTTTTTCAGATAGGCGACAGCGTTATCGTTGAAACGATCAGAGGAATTGAATGTGGAAAGGTTGCCATTGCGAATAAGGAAATAGATGAGGAAAAAATCAGTTCCCCGCTCAAAAAGGTTATTCGTAAGGCTACTGAGAATGACCTTAAGATTATTGAAGAAAATAAGGAAAAAGAAAAGAAGGCTTTTACTATATGCGAACAAAAGATACGCCAGCATAAACTGCAGATGAAGCTTGTAAATGTTGAATATACCTTTGATAACAACAAGATATTGTTTTATTTTACTGCTGACGGTCGTGTCGATTTCAGAGAGCTTGTAAAAGACCTCGCCTTTGTTTTCCGTACACGCATTGAGCTTCGACAGATCGGTGTAAGGGATGAAGCCAAAATGTTAGGCGGACTCGGAATATGCGGTCGTCCGTTCTGCTGCAATACCTTCCTCGGTGAATTTCAGCCCGTATCAATAAAAATGGCTAAAGAACAGGGTATGTCACTCAATCCTGTAAAAATCAGCGGGACCTGCGGAAGACTTATGTGCTGTCTGAAATATGAGCAGGATGTATATTCCTCCCTGCTTAAAACTACTCCCAAGATTGACGCTATTGTTGATACCCCTGACGGAAAAGGCAGAGTCATTGACGTAAATCTTATCACCGGTATCTTAACTGTTACTCTGAATAAATCTCCAAATGCTGCTCCTCATACCTATAAGGTCGCTGATGTAAAGATCATTAAGGACGGTCAAATCAAAATCGAACGTTCGGAAATAGAAAAACTCAAAAAACTTGAATCAAATTAAAAAATACGCAGTACGAAAAATCATTTCGTACTGCGCTTTTTTGTTAAAGAATGTTATGCAGCGTCTTCAGGATCATAATCATCATATGGATCGTAATCATCTTCGTATGGAGTATAATCATCAGGAACTACATTTCCCATAGGAGAATCTGCAAGGCTCTTGAATTCATCCTCTGTTATTGAGAAGATATTCTTTTCAGCATCGATAGTATTCATCTTCGGTGTAGAAGAAATCTCAAGTGAAAGCTTTATATTGCCCTGACCAATATTGGGAATCTGGCTAAGATCAAAATCATATCCGATAATGAGAGTATTATCCTTGACCTCGGCTGTACCGGAAATACTTGTTTCTCCGGAGGTGAATGTAAATGTCTTTGCATCCTTATCAAAAACCAGGGTTACATCAATTTTTTCACTGTTGCTGCTTGCCGGAGGATTGACTTCAGCTCCATAGGTAGTCTTGGAACCCTTTATCTCTCTGTAAACTCTGCCTGTTACAGTTTCGTCTCCGCCCTTAATCTCAAACTTTATACACATATCGGGCTTTGTGATAAAATCTATAACATATGAAAGACTATTTACCTTTGCATCAGAATCAGCAAAGTTATCTGCTGTTGCTTCAAACTTAACAAGCTTGCTGCTTCCCTTTTCTACATTGAATTTTACTACTATCTTGATATCCTTGTTAGCATTCTTGTTGAATCCATCAACCATATCATCATATGATTTCTTTATATCATCAAGATTGCCCTCTGTCTTATCAATACCGCTCTTTTCCATCATGGAAATGAATTCTTCCTTCATATCCTTGAGAAGAGTGCTTATTGCATTGTAATCAAAGGTATAAGTAATCACATCTACAGATTTAGTCTCATCGCCAACTTTTACGGAACCGTCCTCAACGGTAACAACTCCCGCCTTTTCGAACTTCTTTATAAACTCCTCATAGTCAAAAGCCGCATCTGATGTACCCTGTGCTTCAACCATGCTATGGTATGACTTTTCAAATGTCTCAAGGAACTCATTGAACTGTTCTTTAGTAATATTAAGAACATTTTCCTTGTCGGGTGAGAAAATTGAATTCTCAGCCTGCTCCTTAAGCTTGCCAAAATCAACAAAATATTTTGCCTGCTTGCCAAGCACATCAAGATCAAAATCAAGACGCTTTGAGTCGGTATAAAGCTCAAGCTTATTGTTTCCGCTTGACACCCCTGTTGCTGCAAGTAACGGAGCAAGTCCGGAACCATCAGCTAAAAGATAATACTTCTTATTCTCCTTATCATATGCAACCTGAACAGCAGCACTGAGGTTCTGATTTCCTAATGCCGGAATAGATGCATCTGCCGAAAGCTTTACTGTTCCGGTTTTTAATGCGCCCTTTACTGCATTATATATTTCATCCTGTGCGCCTGCTTCATCAAAATAATTTCCATATGAACTGAATACATATTTCGTGGGATTATTGACAATATTGTCATGTGCAAGCTTATTTCTTACAAAGATGAAAATTCCGATACCAAGTGCTACAACTACCAATGCGATCAAAGAGATTACAAAAATCTTTTTTACACCGCTGCCTGCTGAACGAACCGTTGCTGTACCCCCTGCAGATACTATGGGGCTGAACTGTGGTTCATTATTCATGTTGGAATAAAGGTTATTATCAGCTGCCGGATTCACCCTCGGTGCAGCGTCATCAAGCTTTACTCCGCAATGGAGACAGAACCTGCTGCCTTCTTCACATTCTTTACCGCAATTCGGACAAAACATGATTACCACTCCTTTTTAGTTAAATAATAAAGCAATATATGCTTAATTGTATTATAAAACATTTTAATCACTTTGTTAATACTTTTTTTCAAAAATACTAATTTAATATTCAACAAAAAATGCTTTACTAAACCATACAAATATATCATTATTCATCTTTCTTTGGATTATATTCCATAATCATGGAAATTATCCTCTGATCCTCGACCTTCTTCACGGTTACGGCAAGCTCTTTGTATTCAAAGCCAGCGCCCTTTTCAGGTATCCTTCCAAGCATCTCAACAGCCCAGCCGCCGACGGATTTACTGTCAGAATCAATATATCTGTCGTCCTTATCAATAAGCTCCAGCATATCATCTATATTCATATCGCCGCTGAGCTCATACTTATTCTCTGATATCTTTCTGAACTTATGCTCGACCTCTTCATCTTCATCCCAGATATCGCCGACAAGCTGTTCCAAAAGATCCTCCATAGTAACTATTCCGAGAGTACCTCCGTAATCATCCGTAACAACTGCAATATGAAGCCTTTTATGTTTGAAATCGGCAAGAATCGCCGAAAGCTTTTTGCTTCTGTAAATGAAATACGGATTCTGCATAAGCTCATTGATATCAGGACTTTCTTCTCTTAGAAGCGCTTCGAGATAATCCCTTGTATGGAGTATTCCTACAATATTGTCAATACTGTCACGATAAACAGGAATACGCGAAAAACGCTCCTTTATTATCAGCTTCTTTATTGCCTCGGAATCATCATTTATATCAAATGCGGTCATATCTACTCTTGGTGTAAGAATATCATATGCCGTCTTTTCGTCAAAATCAAGAGCGGACTGTACAAGCTCGCTTTCCTGCTCCTCAAGTACGCCCTCCTCCTCAATGCTCTCTACAATGTATTTGAGTTCATCCTCAGTCACAGTCGGAGCTTTTTCTTTATCCTTATTCTTCTTTGACACTTTATTTACAAGATCCCTTATTTTCAGCAGAAAAAATGATACTGGTGTAAATACCACCATAAGAAAAATCAGTATTCCTGCCGAAGAAAGACATATCTTTTCACTGCTCTCTATTGCAAAATTCTTCGGAAGTACCTCTCCGCAAACCAGCACTACCAATGTAAGAACAATCGTACTTACAAGCGTACCTGCCGCATCACCGAGAAACGATACAAACAACAGTGTTGAAAGCGCTGATGAAGCTATATTTACAACATTATTTCCTACAAGAATAGTAGATAATGCCTTATCATAATTATCCGCTACATACAGAGCCTTTTTTGCGCGCTTGTTTCCATTTTCCGCCATATTCTTAAGTCTTACCTTACTTACTGAAGAAAATGCCGTTTCAGATGATGAGAAAAATGCCGAACACATTATCAGCACAATTATAACAGCTGTCATCAGCCATAGATTCAATTTATTATCACTCCAATTACAAATAATCTTATTTATTATAGTAATAATTGGTGTAGTGATAATTCTTTTATAGAACAATAAGAAATATTTTGATATTATTCACTCTCACTTATCCGTTTAAGACAAGTCTCGAAGTCCCCGTTTATTATTTCAGACGGTACAGCCATCATCAGATTTATCGGAAAATCAAAATCCTCTACTGTAAACCCTTCTTTATCCTGAGCGCCGATCTTATCTCTCAAGGTTCGGCTGTCCTCTGTATAGCAATACAGCTTTTTACCCAAAGCAAATGCATATCCAAGCTCAAAGCAGGTACCGCTGTCCGGTTCAAAGCCTCGGAAGCTGTTCATATTGGCTGCAATAATATCACAATCCCTTATCATAGCCGTATTGGCTTCAAAAATTTCCTCTGCCGTTTCACAATGATTATCAAGCGGATACAGACCAATAAAGCCATATTCCGCGCATAGATCTTTCATCCGCTCTCCCCGCTCTGCCGAATCGGGATAGAATACATCAAAACCAGCTAAATAAATCTTTTTCATGCTTTATTCTCCTTTTTAGAAGCTCCCTTGTACATAAGCGCTCTTATCGCATTAAGCACTGCAATTATCATTACTCCGACATCAGCAAATATTGCTGCCCACATATTTGTTATACCCAAAGCGCCGAGTACAAGACAAAGAATCTTTATTCCTATTGCAAAATATATGTTTTCCTTTACAATACGCATACATTTTGATGATACCCTTATTGCCGTTACCAGCTTCATAGGATCATCATCCATCAATACGATATCTGATGCCTCTATTGCTGCATCAGAACCCATAGCGCCCATCGCTATGCCTATATCAGCACAGGTAAGCACCGGTGCATCATTGATTCCGTCACCAACATAAACAACCGCTTCCTTGCCGTTTTTATTGTTCAGTATCTCAGTCATGGCATCGACCTTATCTCCGGGCAAAAGCTCGCTTTTTACTTCGGAAAGTCCAAGCTCCCCTGCAATTTTCTCTGCTGTCTGTCTGTTGTCACCTGTAAGCATTACAGTTTTCTTAACTCCGACCGAACGAAGCGACTTAACAGCCTCACGGGAATTATCCTTAAGAACATCAGATATTATAATACTTCCGATAAATTTTCCATTTTTTGCAGCATAAACAACTGTCCCTGTTTTATCTGCTTCCCTGCACTCGATATTCAGGCTTTCCATCATTCTTTTATTTCCCACTGCAGCAGATTCACCGTTTATTACAGCCTTTATTCCCAGACCGGCTATCACCTGTGCATCCTCTGTCTGCATCAGAGCTGATTTTCCTGCTGCCTTTTTTAATGAAAGTGCGATAGGATGATTTGAATACTGTTCTACCGAAGCAGCTAAACAGAGAAGCTCATCCTTTGTGATACCGCTTTCGGGGTTGATATCCGTTACCTCAAATACTCCCTTTGTAAGAGTACCTGTCTTATCAAATACGACCGTTCCTGTTTCAGACAGCATTTCAAGAAAATTAGCGCCCTTAACAAGTATACCAAGCTTTCCCGCACCGCCTATTCCGGCGAAGAATGTCAGCGGAATACTAATAACCAGCGCACATGGACAGCTTATTACCAGAAATGACATTGCTCTGTAAAGCCATGTCGTCCAAAGAGGATCCATTGACAGAATAAGTCCTCTTATCATCGGAGGCACCAAAGCCAACAGCACCGCACTGATAACTACAAAAGGTGTATATACTCTTGCAAATTTTGTTATGAAGGCTTCTGAACGGGATTTTCTGCAGCTTGCATTCTCCACCATTTCCATTATCTTCGCTGCTGTGGATTCTTCAAACTCCTTTGTTGTCCTTATCCTCAATACTCCTGTCAGGTCGATACATCCGCTGTATACCTCATCACCAACGGATACATCTCTCGGTATACTCTCTCCCGTCAATGCAGAGGTGTCAATTGCTCCCGTTCCGTTTTCAACTATGCCATCAAGAGGTATACGCTCACCCGGAGCTACAGTTATTATTGTTCCGATCTCAACCTCATCGGGATCAACTCTGCGAAGTCCTTCTCCGTCATCAATATTTACATAGTCAGGTCTGAGATCCATAAGAGATGATATATTATTTCTGCTTTTGCCTACCGCATAACTCTGGAACCATTCCCCTATCTGATAAAACAGCATTACCGCAACAGCCTCTGTATAATCGCCGTCACCAAAAAGTCCTAATGCAAAGGCTCCTACAGTTGCAAGCGACATAAGAAAACATTCATCAAAGGGCTGGAGGTTTATTATTCCCTTTCCCGCCTTTATCAGTACGTCATAGCCAATTATAAGATATGGTATAAAATAAAGTACAGGTCTTACTATCCCTTGAACACTAATGAATATCAAAGCAATAAGCATTAACGATGTTATTATTATCCTTATCAGATTTTTCTTTTGCTTTTTTGTCATTATGACCACCCCACGATTAAACGATTGTTTAATTGTTGTTTAAAAATATATGCACTCTCTTATGAAAGTGCAGTATATTTATTATTTATAATTTATCTCACAATCCGGCTCGACCTTCCTGCAAGCCTTGAGTACTCTGTCCATTACCTCGTTGACATCTGCGCCTTCCTCAAATTCAACCTTCATCTTTAATGTCATAAAATTGACAATACAATCCTTTACTCCGGCAGTCTTTTTAGCGGCAGCTTCCATCTTTGAAGCACAGTTTGCACAGTCTACTTCAATACTATATGTCTTTTTCATATGAATCACCTCAAAAATAATATTAATTAAATGATTATTTAATCGTTAAATTTAATATACCACTACCTCCTCATTTTGTCAATAGCAAATAATAAAAATCATATTGATTATTTGTACAAATTCCGCTAAAATATATTTATAAGACAATTTCTGATTGGAGGAACCGGAATGAAAAAAAAGCTTATATCCCTTCCACACAGCCACAGCGGAAGCGAAAACCGTATCATTGAAGAAATGCCGTCTATCGAAACTATTCGGACTGTTGCAGACGCTATGAAGCAGCTCGGAGATCCGAGCAGACTGCGTATCTTCTGGCTTTTATGTCATTGTGAGGAATGTGTTATCAATATTGCGGCAGCTACTCAGATGTCAAGTCCTGCCGTATCACATCATTTAAAGCTCCTTAAGGATGCCGGACTTATCGTAGCCAACAGAAACGGCAAGGAGATGTATTACCGGGCTGCCAATACCGATATCGTATTAAAGCTGCATCATACCATTGAAGAGGTCGCAAGAATATCCTGTCCCGAATAAATTATACAGCGCTGTCTGCTATTTTTCCGACACTGATCTTTCTTTTTTCTCAGCTTCCTTATGCCTGTTATTATTGTAAATAAACATGAACACAGCCATAGATACTATTACTATATAACCGATAACACTGTATATATCCGGTACCTCTCCGAGAAAAATGAAACCTATCAGCGTGGCAAATATTATCTGAGAATAATCATATACAGATATCTCTCTCGCGGGTGCACGACAATATGCGGCGGTAATTGAAAACTGCCCTCCGGCAGCGGATAGACCTGCCCCTAAAAGAAATGCAAGCTGCCACCATTCCATCGGTTTAAAGCTCAGTATCATCAAAGGCAGCATTGATAAACAGGAAAAGGCAGAGAAAAAGAACACTATAACTGCACCGTTTTCTCCTTTCTTGCCCAGCACCCTCACCATTGTGTATGCAAAGCCGGCGCACATTCCGCCTACCAGTCCTAAGAAGGAAGGGATCAGATCAATATTTGCAACACTCGGTTTTATTATGAAAAGAGTTCCTATAAAGGCTATAAGTACCGCCGAAGCCTGAATAAACGTTAATCGTTCCTTCAGAATAATAAATGAAAAGATTATCACAAAAAACGGAGACATCTTATTCAGTATTGAAGCATTGGCAAGAGGAATATGGTCTATTGCATAAAAATTGCACAGTATTCCAAGACTGCCGAAGGACGCTCGGAGAAGGAGCCATTTCAGATTTCCTTTTTTCCATTTTATTGACTGTTTGTTTTTTGCTAAAACTCCCAATGCAAAAAACATTGCGACAAAATTTCTGAAAAAGCTCTTCTGCATAGACGGAAGTTCCCCTGACATCCTTACGCACAAGTTCATTAAAGTAAAACAAAAGGCAGACAGAATTATCAGCGCGATTGCCTGCTTTCCTGCACTTATTTCCTTTATTTTCATTATATCATCCTCCGTTTTTCTATTCTTTTTACATTATAGCACTGTTTCAGCATAAATAAAACAGCAGCAGATCAGTTTTTTCAATAAACTGCCTTGCTGCTGTTTTTTGTCAATATAATAAAAACTGCGATACGAAAAAATCGTACCGCAGAATTTTCTTAAAGAGCATTAAGCATTTCCTCAAGCTTCTGTATTAAAGCCTTTGTTCTTGCTTCATTTTCCTTTACATCATCAATAAGCTTCTGAGGAGCCTTTGACATGAATTTTTCATTATTAAGCTTGCTGTTTACAAAATCCATTTCCTTATTTGCCTTTTCAAGCTCCTTGCGAAGTCTTGCTTTTTCATTTTCTATATCAACAAGCTCTGCAAGCGGAAGATAGAATTTTGCATCAGCCGTAGCTACTGTTACCATTCCCTTGGTTTCCTCCGGCTCTTCTGTTGTGATATCAACTGAGGAAGCTGATGCCAGCCTGATAAGGAAATCCTTTGCCTCTGCAAAAAGCTCAGGCTTTGCGGCAACAATAGTAATATGAGCCTTCTTTGAATTCGGTACCTTAAGCTCAGCTCGGCATTCACGAACAGATCTTATACTGTCCATGATAAGTTCCATTTTAGCCTCATCTGCTTTGAAATCAAGCTCTGGCTTATATTCGGGCCATGTCTGCATCATAAGGTAACCGTTGTCATACGGAAGCGCGCCGTAAATTTCCTCTGTTATAAAGGGCATGAAGGGATGGAGAAGCTTCAGGATATCAGTAAGAACATAGCAGAGTACATTCTCAACATCCTTCTTCTTTGCTTCATTATCACCGTTAAGTCTTATCTTTGCAAGCTCGATATACCAGTCGCAGAAGCTGTTCCAAATAAAATCATATACCTTCTGTGCGGCAACACCCATATCGAACTGTTCAAGATTATATGTTACTTCTTTGATAAGGTTATTGAGCTTTGAAAGGATCCACTTATCCTCAAGTGTAAGCTCATCCGGAAGCTTTACCTTATCAATTGTCATATTCATAAGAAGGAAACGTGATGCGTTCCATATTTTGTTGGTAAAGTTACGCATGGAAATGATCTTTTCCTCACTGTAACGCATATCATTTCCGGGTGAGCTGCCCTGTACAAGCATAAATCGGAGAGCATCTGCACCGTACTTATCAATTACCTCAAGGGGATCAATACCGTTTCCGAGAGACTTTGACATCTTTCTGCCCTGGCTGTCACGAACTATTCCGTGAATAACAACTGTATCAAAGGGCGGCTTTCCTGTATATGCAAGACCGGAGAATATCATTCTGCTTACCCAGAAGCCGATAATATCATATCCGGTCACAAGTGTACTTGTGGGATAGAAATATTTATAATCCTCTGAGTCTTTATTCGGCCAGCCAAGTATTGAGAAAGGCCACAGTGCAGAAGAAAACCATGTATCAAGTGTATCGGGATCCTGTGTGAGCTTTTCGCTTCCGCAGGACGGACATTTACATGGCGCAGACTTTGCAACAACTGTTTCTCCGCAGTCATCACAATACCATGCGGGTATCCTGTGTCCCCACCAGAGCTGACGGGATATACACCAGTCGCGTGTATTCTTCATCCAGTTAAGATAAGTCTTTGTAAAACGCTCAGGAACAAAGCATATCTCGCCATCCTCAACAGCCTTTACAGCAGGCTCGGCAAGAGTCTTCATACGAACGAACCACTGCTTTGAGATCATAGGCTCTATTGTTGTATGACAGCGGTAGCAAGTACCTACATCATGCTTAAGCTCCTCTGTTTCCTTCAAAAGACCAAGTTCGGTGAGATCGGCAAGAACAGCCTTTCTTGCTTCATCAGTAGTCATGCCTGCATATTTTCCGCAGTCAAGTACCTCCGGCTCATCCTCAGCAGCACGTCCGCTTTCAATGAGCTGATGATAAGCCTCTACATCCTCAGCTCCTGTCATATGTCCGTCATATGTAAAGCATCTTACTGCCGGAAGGTTATGGCGAAGTCCTACTTCAAAGTCATTCGGATCATGTGCAGGTGTGATCTTTACTACACCTGTTCCCTTCTCCATATCTGCATGCTCATCACATACAATGGGAATTTCCTTATTTATAAGGGGAAGGATAACATGACAGCCGTGAAGGTGCTTAAACCTTTCATCCTCGGGATTTATTGCAACAGCGGTATCGCCAAGCATTGTCTCGGGACGTGTAGTTGCAATTTCAAGGAAATCTCCTGTTTCCTTGACCTTATAAAGAATATGCCAGAAATGACCTGCCTGCTCCTCATATTCGACCTCAGCATCGGAAATTGAGGTCTGACATTTCGGACACCAATTTACCATACGGTTTCCGCGGTAAATCTTTCCCTCGTTATAAAGATTTGTAAATACCTCAAGAACTGCCTCTGAGCACTGTGCATCCATGGTAAAATGCTCTCTCTCCCAGTCGCATGAGGAACCTAATGTACGAAGCTGAGTAACTATACGGTTACCGTACTTTTCTTTCCAAGCCCACGCTCTTTCCATGAACTTATCTCTGCCGAGATCCTCTTTAGTAAGCCCCTCTTCTCTCATCTGCTCAACGATCTTGGCTTCTGTAGCAATCGCAGCATGATCCGTTCCGGGTATCCAGAGAGCAGCATAGCCCTGCATTCTTTTAAAGCGTGTCAATATATCCTGAAGTGTATTATCAACAGCGTGTCCCATATGAAGCTGTCCTGTTACATTCGGAGGCGGCATGGCGATTGAGTATGATTTCTTGGAGGCATCTCTTACACCGCGGAAGCAGCCGCTGCTCTCCCATGTCTCATATATTTTCTTCTCTACGATCTTCGGATCATATGTCTTCGGAAGATCCTTTTTCATCTTTTTATTCCTTCTTTCATATTTTAAATATTGTGCAGAGCCGGAATCTGCCCTGCACAACTTTAAATTCTTATTTTACTTTTTTATATTTACAACAACGCTCTTGCCGTCATCATAGCTTACCTCAAAGCTCATATCAGCATTTTCTGTACCGCCGATATTACTCAGGGTTTCACCGCAGATATAATCTACCCATTTTTCAGGAACATCACCGCTGAGTGAAAGGGTGATATAATCTGAAATTGCAAGGTCAAGCTGTCGTCTTGCATCCTGAATGGAACGAACTATATCTCTTGCAAAGCCTTCCTCACGAAGCTCATCTGTTACTGTGAGATCAAGCGATACAACTATACCCTTATCGCTTGCAACGTGCTGTCCTTCCTTTGCATGATAGGTAACAAGGATTATCTCGCTGTCAAATACCTCGCTGTTACCGTCTATTTCAAGAACAGCGCCATCAGCAGTAAGCTTAAACTTATTGCTCTTTACAGCCTTGATGATAACAGGAATCCTGTCGGGATAACGCGCTCTGATCTCATTGAAGTTAGGAGCATATTTTACTTCTGCAACACTTCCGACATCGGAAAGAACCTCTACACTCTTAACATTCAGCTCTTCGGCAATAATATCCTTAAAGCTTTCAACTACAGCATTGTCCCTGCTGTCTGAAAGAATGACCTTAAGTGTGCTGAGGGGCTGACGGTTCTTGACCTTATTCTTATTTCTGATAGAACGTGCAAGTGTGATGACATTACGCACAAGTGTAACCTGATTAAGAAGGTCCTCATCCTTGAAGGATTCAGGAATTTCAGGCCATGAATCAAGATGTACGGAAAAACCGCCTGTAAGCGTCTGATAAAGCTTCTCAGAAATTATCGGCGCAACAGGTGCAAAAAGCTTTGTCATATTTACAAGCACATAATAAAGAGTCTCATATGCATTATGCTTATCATCAGACATTCCCTTCTCCCAGAAACGTCTTCTGCTTCGGCGGATAAACCAGTTTGTAAGTCCGTCAACAAGCTCGATAAGACGGTCTACATAATGATTTACCTGATATGCGTCCATGCTCTTTGAAATGGATTCGGT
>CACXDV010000074.1 GCA_902766585.1 uncultured Ruminococcus sp. | reverse complement strand
GGGCTTTATTACCGCGGTGTTGAATAGTGGAAAACTGTTCCGGAAAACCTGTTGAAATTGTTGAAAACGATCAGAAAGTGAAGGAAAAGATATATGGGAATAAATGTTAAAGTGAAATTACTTAATGATAAGGCACATCTTCCTCAGAGAGCGACACAAGGCTCGGCGGGGGCAGACCTTTATGCCTGCATTGAAGAGCCTGTGACGATACGTCCGGGAGAGCTTGTCAAGATACCTACGGGTATTGCAATAGAATTGCCGTCCGCAGAAACGGGTGCTTTTCTTTTTGCGAGAAGCGGACTTGGAGTTAAGCACGGCATATGCCTTTCAAACGGTGTCGGAGTGGTTGACAGTGACTACCGCGGTGAGATATGTGTAGGGCTTTGCAATGTTTCCGACACGGAATATACTGTTCAGCCTGATGAAAGGATAGCGCAGATGGTTATAATGCCTGTATGCGCTGCTGAGTATATCCTTTCCGACAGCCTCGGAGATACCGACAGGGGAGAGGGAGGCTTCGGCTCAAGCGGGAAAATGTAAAAATTTCCTCGAAATCTGAATAATGTTACAAATCTGATACTTAAAACTTGATAGTTTTGAACAAAATTTGTCCTGCCATTACCCGCATTTTTCATATTAAAGCAGAAGTTTTAAATACGACAATTTTTTAGTTGAGATTGGTTTCTTCTGAGAGTATAATATAAGCTGAGAGTTTAACTGTACTTTGTTTATAAGTTGGTTAAGCACGGCTTCTGCCGATTCAGGAGCTTTTAAAAAAGGAGAAAGAGTATTAAAACACATACAACGCCATGTTGTGTGAACTGAAGGAAAAGGGAGTAAGGATATGTTTTCAAAGGATATAGGAATAGATCTTGGTACAGCCAATACTCTTGTTTATGTTAAGGGTAAGGGTATAGTAATGCGTGAGCCTTCGGTGGTAGCAGTTGATGTTCGTACAGACAGCGTGGTCGCAGTAGGCTCAAAGGCAAAGGACATGATAGGCAGGACACCCGGTTCTATCGTAGCAGTGCGTCCGCTGAAGGATGGCGTTATTGCTGATTTCGATATTACCGCGACCATGCTTAACCGTTTTATCAGAATGGTAGTAAAGACCTCGGCATTCAGCAAGCCGAGGGTAATAGTATGCATACCGTCGGGAGTTACCGATGTAGAGAGACGCGCTGTTGATGATGCTGTACGCAGAGCGGGCGTGAAGCAGGTAGAGCTGATAGAGGAGCCTATGGCAGCGGCAATAGGCGCGGGACTTCCCGTAACACGTCCGGAGGGAAGCATGGTAGTAGATATCGGCGGCGGTACATCAGAGGTAGCAATAATTTCTCTTGATGATATAGTTACAGCTTGCTCGGTAAGAGTTGCCGGAGATAAGTTTGATGAATCCATAATTCAGTATGTTAAGAAAAAATATAATCTTCTTATCGGTGAAAGAACTGCTGAGGAGATAAAGATCGGCATCGGCTCGGCTTATCCTTATGAGGGTGAGGGCAGTATGCAGATAAAGGGCAGAAATCTTCTTGACGGTCTTCCGAAGGATGTTATTATCCATGCGGCAGAGGTAAGAGATGCGCTTGCCGATCCGCTTTCCGTTATAATCGAGGCAATCAAGACAACGCTTGAGCAGACACCGCCGGAGCTTTCAGCCGATATCATCGACAACGGCATAATGCTTACAGGCGGCGGGGCACTTCTCAGAGGTCTGGAGCTTCTTATTGCTCAGGAGACAAGTATGCCTGTTCATGTGGCAGAAAGACCGCTGGATTGTGTTGTTGACGGCGCGGGAAGAAGACTGGACCGTCTCGGAGGCAAGGGGCGTTCGCGCAGACGTTTCTGATATTACATATTCGGATCATGTATTCTGAAGGGTTTCAGCCTGGCTTTGCCGAAGCTACGGAGGAAGCCCTTATTTTTTTCGGAGGAGGTAAAAAATGAACAAGGTAACATCAGGCAAAGGCTTTAAGGTGCTTATTACACTGATATGCATAATGCTGGTGCTTGCACTTATCACAGCGGGCAACAGTACGGTCGGCGGTCTGGTAAACGGCTTTCTGATCGCGCCGCTTCAGCGTGTTGCGGCAGATTTTACCCATTCAGCAGGAGAAGCTGTAACTCCCCCGAAAAGCAGCGAAGAGCTTATGAAGGAAAACAGTGAGCTTGAAGCAGAAAACAGACGGCTTAATGATCTTCTGGTGGAATACTATGATCTTAAAAAGGAAAATGATGAGCTTTATAAGTTCTATAATATAAAAAAGAATAATGAGGATTTTTCTGTGATACCGTCAACGGTCATAGCAAGGGATCCTAATGAGAATTTCTACGGCTTCATTCTTGATAAGGGAAGCGCCGATAATGTTGAGATAAATGATCCCGTAATGACCGAAAATGGTCTTGTCGGCTATGTAAGCGAGGTCAGCTTAAAGTCCTGTAAGGTGACGGCGCTCATATCTCCGGCATCTCAGGTGGGAACGGTCGATAAGCGTACCTCTGATGAGGGCGTTGTTACGGGTACGCCGGCGCTTTGTGATGAGGGAATGGCAGTTATGAAGAATATCCCTACCACCAATTCGATAAGATCGGGAGATATCATTGTAACCTCAGGCTACGGCGGAATGTATCCGGCTAATCTTAAAATAGGAACAGTAACCAAGGTCTCTCTTGATGATTATACAGGAATGCCCTCTGCTCTCGTTAAGCCCTTTGAGGATGTAAGGGATATAACCTCTGCCGCGATAATCGTTGATTTCAGCGGAAAGGGAGAGATACAGGGCTTTATTGAGGAAAGCGGAAAGGAAAGCTCAAAAAAACCATGAACAAATTCAATTTTGTAAAATACACCGCTTTTTCTCTTGAAATACTTATATGCTGTATTCTGCAGAGCAACAGCTCTCTTACGCTTGAAGTATTCGGCGGCAGACCTGTTCTGATGATACCTATTGCCTTGACGATAGCAATATTCGAGGGAGAGGTGCCCGCGATAATATTCGGCATTATATGCGGATTGCTGGCTGATACGGGCTATAACGGTCCTATGGGATTTTATGCGATAATGCTGATGATTCTATGCTATACGGTAAGCATACTTATGGAAAACTATATCAGGACAAATCTGCTTACGGCATTGTTGGCGGGGGCTGTCAGCATACCTGTCATATTGACACTGCAGTTCATTTTGTTTTATGTACTAATGGGCTATGGTGATGTATTGGAATACTTTTTAGCACATTACGTTTCGAGGATACTGTATACATTTGCATTGGTTCCCGTTTTTTACGGAATAAACAGGTTTATAGCCCAGAAAACCATAAATAACTGATGACAGAAAATAAGGAGGGGAGGACGGCTGTATGGAGAGAACAGTAAAAAAATGGCGTTATGCGCTTGTATTGACGCTTGTATTGGCAGCAATGGCTGTTTTTTCTGCGAGGCTTATCCGCTGGCAGATATTCCAGTCGGATTATTATAACGATATAGCACTTACCTCGACCGAATATAATGTTTCTACTGATGCTATCAGAGGAGAGATCTATGATGTCAACGGTGTTCCGCTTGCGGTGAACAAAACGGGATACCGTGTTCTGATAAATAAGATATTCATGCCTGACGAGGAGCTTAATGCCACGGTCGTAAAGCTTGTCGCCCTGCTTGAAAGCTGCGGCTGCAAATGGATAGACGAGCTTCCTATCATAGTTGATGCAAACGGCGAATATGCCTTTGACGAAGAAAGAAGCAGCGAAATAGCTGACCTGAAAAGCAAGGATAATCTGAATATGAATCCATATTCTACTGCTGCCGAATGTATGGCGAAGCTTGTTGAACGCTATGAATGCGGGGATTATTCCAAAAAGCAGCAAAGGGATATAATAAGTGTACGCTATAATATGAGCCGTGTCGGATATACAAGAAGCACACCTTATGTATTTGCAGAAAAGATAACCGAGAGGGCAATGAATGTCATTTCCGAAAATATGCAGTCCGTAAGGGGAGTGGAGACTGAATCGACAGCGATTCGCGTATATGAAAACGGCAGTGTCGCGCCTCATATAGTGGGTGTCACGGGACTTATCTCAGCCGAAGAATATACTCAGATGAAAAGCAAGGGCTACGGCTATACCGATGAGATAGGAAAAAGCGGTATTGAAAATGCTTTTGAAAAGGAGCTTAGAGGAATCGGCGGAATCCGTACCTATGAAATGGATTCCAACGGAAATGTTACTTCATACGACAGCATTACCTCAAAGCCCGGAAATTCTGTTTATTTAACGATAGATTCAAAGCTTCAGAAAACAGCACAGAAGGCTCTCAAGGAGGCTGTAAAGGAAGCAAATGACTATGCAAAATCGGTAGATGACAAGGAAAAGGGAGCAGACTGCAGCGGTGCAGCTATAGTTGTGATGAAGGTCAGCGATTTTTCGGTAATATGCTCGGCAAATTATCCGACATATGACCTTTCAAAATATTATTCCGATTATGAAAAGCTGGTATCAGATAAGACAGTGCCGCTTTTTGACAGGGCGTTCATGGGCGCGCTGGCTCCCGGTTCGACTTTCAAGCCTCTTGTTGCCTCTGCCGCCTTGCAGGAGAAGGCTATAACAACAAAAACACATATCGACTGTCAGGGAGTATATACAAAAAACGGACTTAAGCTTTGGTGCATGGGCTTTCACGGTCCTATAGATATGTATCAGGGAATAAGAGATTCATGCAACGTATTCTTCGCTGAAACGGCAAGACTTGTGGGTATAGAAAATATCGACAAATATGCAAAGCGCTGCGGTCTTGGTGTCAAGACAGGCGTAGAGATAATCGAAAGCAGGGGTACTCTTGCCGGTCCCGAATACAGCCGTGAAATGGGTTCGGAATGGTATGACAGCTTTGTTTCTCCGGCGGGTATCGGTCAGTCGGATAACCAGTTTACTCCTTTGCAGCTTGCGACATATGCGGCAACGCTCGCAAATAACGGGGTTCGTCTAAGGGCTCATGTTGTTGATAAGGTAGTTTCATACGAAGGAAATGATATCATTTATGAAACTGAGCCGGAAATAATGGATAATATGGGTGTCAGCGTACAGAACCTGAAAGAAGTGCAGAAGGCTATGAATATAGCGGCAAATAATTATTCTGCCCTTCAGGATTTTCCGGTTCAGATAGCCGGAAAGACGGGTACAGCCGAAAATGCCGGTTCAGACCATGCTAATTTTATTTGCTATGCCCCTTATGACAAGCCTGAAATCGCTGTCGGCGTAATGGTCGAGCACGGCGCAAAAAGTACTGTTGCTATCAATGCTGCCAAGAAGGTAATGAGGGAGTATTTCGGAATAAAAGAGGAAAAGAAACAGGAGTGATCGTCTGATCCTCCTGTTTTACATATAAACGTAAAGCTGATAGAAATTAAAAAAATTATTTTTAAGCAAGCTGTTAAAATTGTATGAAAATTATTTATTGATACTTGACTTTATGTAAAATTTGTGCTAATGTTATAAAAGAGGTATCTGAAAATGGGAAAAGTGACAGTTATTACATCAGGAAAAGGCGGAACGGGAAAATCCACTCTTACCGCAGGTCTTGGAGCAGCCCTTGTCAGAAGAGGCAGCAGGGTGCTTATCATTGACTGTGATGCGGGAATGAGGGGAATAGACCTGATGCTCGGAGTAAGCGGGGAGCTTGTATTTGATATTGCAGATATAGTCAACGGAAACTGTTCTCCGGCGAATGCGATATATCCTTGTAAAACTGTTCCTGAGCTTTATATACTGCCCGCGCCGCAGAATGCACATGATGAGGTAAGTCCTTATATTATGAAGCAGCTTGTCAAGGTGCTGGAAAAGTATTATGACCATGTTCTTATAGATTGTCCTGCCGGAATAGGCACAGGCTTTGAATCAGCCGCAGCCGCTGCAGGAAGGGCAGTCCTTGTTACAAATGCTGAACCGCTCTCACTGAGGGGCAGCGATAAGGTAAGACACAGGCTTGGTCAGATGAAAATTCCCGAGATACGGCTTGTGATCAACCGCTTTAATGAACGCAGATTCAGAAAGCTTGGTGCTTTTCCCGATCTTGATGCAGTTATTGACCGCACAGGCGCAAGACTGCTGGGAATAGTACCTGATGATCCTGCGGCAGCCTCTGCAGCTCAGAAGGGTGAACCGATAGAGGGCAGGTTCAAGGCTGTAAATGCGTTTGACAGAATAGCGGCAAGGCTTGACGGTGCAGATGTACCGCTGGAGCTTTGAATGACCGGATAATAAATATTTTTAACAGGGGGAGTAAACAATGAATATAGCTTTGATAGCTCACGATGCCAAAAAGGAGCTTATGGTACAGTTTTGTATAGCATACTGCGGTATTCTCAGCAGGCATACTCTCTGTGCAACGGGAACTACCGGAAAAATGGTTTCCGAAGCTACAGGTCTTGAGATACAGCGTTTTCTCGGCGGTTCTCAGGGCGGCGATCAGCAGATCGCTGCAAGAGTTGCATTCAATGAGATCGATATGCTGATTTTCCTTCGTGATCCTTTGGATCCAAAGCCCCATGAGCCTAATGACATGAACCTTCTTCGTCTTTGTGATATGCATAATATACCCGTGGCAACAAATATTGCTACAGGTGAGGTGCTTATTCACGGTCTTGAAAGAGGAGATCTTGATTGGCGTAATATTGTCAGATCATAATATAATAAAAACAGTGTCCGGTCTGTATCGGACACTGTTTTATTTTACTAAAAAAATACCGGCAGAATAATTCCGATATCATTCAGAATTATTCTGCCGTTTTTTGTTATGTGTTCATATCATACTGATGCTGATGAGGTATTTTCGGAGCTTTGAGCGGTGCCTTGATCTCTTCTGCCGCCTCTCATATTGCCCATTCTTCCCATGCCTCCAAATCCGCCGCTGTACTGAGTGAGACCGTTTGAATCAACATACGATACGGAATCGGAGATCGTGAAGGTCGAATAAAGCGTACCTCCTGAAACGCTTGGTTCTGCATAGTAACCGTGTATTGAATCTCCTGTCACATTTCCTCCTGTGTATACCTTATAGGTTTCTCCCTTTTTAAGCTCTGATGAGCTGAATATAACACAGGAATAGCTCTTTTCCGGAGTCATTGCCATGAGTACCTTTCCGCTGTTGTCGGTGATATATACAAGCTTGCCTGCTTCCGTCTGACCGTTCATAAGTACGGCTATCGAGCACTGAGATGAGGTCGAAGCGGGCATTTCGAGCATATCTGAGGTTCCCGCGCCTGCAAGATATCCTCCTGTTACGGAACAGCTTCCGTCATGGTCGATTATACTGTTGCCGCCGGAGGTCGTTCCGTTTATAATTATGGTTCCGCCGGAA
This sequence comes from uncultured Ruminococcus sp., assembly GCA_902766585.1. Classification (GTDB taxonomy): domain Bacteria; phylum Bacillota; class Clostridia; order Oscillospirales; family Acutalibacteraceae; genus UBA1213. Next base: position 515 of record CACXDV010000074.1, on the reverse strand, counting down.
ATGTTCAGTTCGCCGTTGCTGTCAAGACCGTCACCCTGAGCCGTAATGTACAGAGTTCCTCCGCTTATGCTTATCGAACCGGCTTCCGAGCTGTTATTGTTCTGAGTGCTGCCGTCCGGCATAGAGGGCATTTCACCGTCCGGCATAGAGGGCATTTCTCCGTCCGGCATAGAAGGCATTTCACCGTCCGGCATAGAAGGCATTTCACCGTCCGGCATAGAGGGCATTTCGCCGTTATTCATCTGAGGAGGCAGACCTTCCGGTTTTTCAGGTCTTGTACCGCTCTGAGGAGCCTGATTATTATTATTATTATCAGTATTGCCGTTATTCTGCATATCCCGGTTAAACAGCATATTTCCTCCCATTCCGCCGAAGCCCGTATCATTTCCTCCGGAGCAGTTCACGCCGTCATCAGAGGCTGTTACATTGACTGTACCGCCGCTGATAGTGATATCATCTGCCTCAAGACCTTCATAGGACTGGTTCACGGTAATATTTCCGTCAAGGATAGTAAG
>CACXDV010000073.1 GCA_902766585.1 uncultured Ruminococcus sp. | reverse complement strand
GCGCAAAGTCTTATCAGCTCATAGCCTACGCCGACAGTGACAGGCAGCAGACAGAATTTCACTATAGGTCTGATTACCGGATGATTTATCGGTATAAACAAGCCGATAACAATTCCGACTATCAGCATCAGCACAAGAAAGCTTGTACCGCATCTCGGATGAAAGCGTATCTGTTTTCTGACATTTTCAACGGTAAGCTCAAGTCCCTTTTCATAGCAGAATATTGTCTTATGCTCTGCTCCGTGATACTGGAATACTCTTTTTATATCCTTGTTGAGCGTACAAATACTCATATATATCAGGAAAAGTATTACCCTGACGATACCCTCATATGCAGACTGCCAGAAGGTCGGTATGCCCATGACCGGCTCCTTCATAAAGGTAAGAGCCTCTGAGGACATACGGAACAGCCATGTCGGAACAAAATAAAATACTGCTATACAGAAGGCTACCGCAATAACAGTTGATATAGTCATAATAATATTAACTATTTTGTCCCCGAAATGCTTATCAAGCCATTGGTCAAGCTTTGAAGGCTCGCCCTCCTCCTCTCCGGCATCCTCAAGCGCCTTGTCCGCGGACATCATCAATGCTTTTTCTCCTGTCACAAGAGAATCTATCATATTGACAACGCCCCTGATAAGAGGGAGTCTGAGTATTTTATGCTTTTTTCCCCAGTCAAGAGGCTTAATTTCCTCAAGTTCTATTGTTCCGTCTGCCTTTCTGACAGCGACAGTTGACTTGAGGGGACCTCTCATCATTATTCCCTCCATAAGCGCCTGACCGCCTATAGAGGTTACCTTACAGCCTTTTTCTTTCTCTTTTTTCATCGTTTTATCTCCTCAAAAAAACACTTTACAAGTTTTGTTACGGGATACGCTGATTCTATGGCATTTCTGCCGACGGCTATATTATCTCAAGTGAACATTGCACATTGCACATTGTACATTGAATATTGTTTATCCGGTTTTCATTCCAAGCTTTTGTTCAATTTCGCTTGCTTTAAGCTCAAGGAGCTTAGAAATGCCTCTGTCCTGCATGGTAACGCCGTAAAGAACATCAGCTTCCTCCATTGTACCTCTTCTGTGTGTAATGCAGATAAACTGAGTATTATCATTCATGCGTCTGAGATATTCCGCGAAACGGTAAACATTTACATCATCAAGAGCAGCCTCTATCTCATCCATTACGCAAAATGGCGCAGGACTTACTTTCATTATTGCAAAATAAAGCGCGATAGCAACAAGCGCCTTCTCTCCTCCCGACAGAAGCTCGATATGAGAAACTATCTTTCCGGGCGGTTCAACTGATATCTCAATTCCCGTTGTGAGAACATTTTCAGGATCGCTCAGCGCAAGCGAAGCCTTTCCTCCGCCGAAAAGCTCGGTGAAGGTCTGAGCAAAATTCCTGTTGATAAGCTCAAAGCTTTCAATGAAGATATCCCTCATCTGCTTTGTAAGGTCATTTATTAGCCTCAGAAGCTCGGATTTGGACTTCTCAACATCTCCAAGCTGTTCTTTAAGCTCAAGATATCTCGAATTGACTTCCTTGTATTCCTCTATCGCGCCGACATTGACGTTTCCGAGGTTCTTTATCTTCTGTTTAAGCTCATTCAGCCTTCTCTGAGCTTTTGTCTGATCCTCTACAGGTACAGCAACCCGCTCTGCCTCGCGCCGTGTAAGATTATATTCATCCCAGAGCTTATTTGAGGTTTCCTCCGCATTAGCCTTAAGTGTCTCTCTCTTCACCTCAAGCCTTGCTATCTCTCCGCTGATCTTTTCCTTTGATTCGGATTTTTCTCTTTCGTCACGGCTAAGCTGAGTGGAACGGTTCTCAAGCAGCAGACGGTTACGGGTTATTTCATCTATGCGAAGACGCTTTTCCTTTGCTTCATCTGTCTTGCTGTCGGCTTCTGAGGTATATTTTCCAATGGTTTTATGAAGCTCACTGTTTTTAAGCTTAAGACTGCTTATTTCCTCTTTGTCCTCTTTTATTTTAGCGGAAGCATTTTCTCTTGCAGCAGTCTGAGCAGTTATATACGCATTGACCGCTGCTTCATCCTTCTCCCAGGAAAGAATACGCAGCTTTATTTTCTGAAGTTCCTCAGTGATAACTTCTCTTTTCCTGACAAGCTCATCTCTTGAACCTGTCAAAGCTCTTACCTTTTCCTCCTGCTTGGATATCTCCGCCCTGTATTCATCAAGCTGCTTTCTTGCTTTCTCCATTGCTTCGGTATACTCGTTCAGCCTGCCGGCAGATGTATCTCTTTCATTTATAGTATTTTCAAGCTGCTCCCTTGCAGAAGCAAGCTCTGCGCTTTTGCTTCGTATCTCAGCCTCCAGCTTGATTTTCTCGGAACTGGTACTGTTTCCGCTTGCTGTAAGCTTCATTTCCTCATTTTCCTGACTTTTGATAGTCTTAAGCAGCTTTTCAAACTCTGCTTTTATAGAATCGCCGTTATTATGGATTTTTTGTGCCTCGGCATTAAGCGTTTCTATTTCACTCGCTCTGCCTAAAAGTCCCGTATTCTTTGTCAAAGATCCTCCGGTAAGCGAACCGCCGGTATTTATTACCTGACCGTCAAGAGTAACGACCTTGAAGCGATAGCCGTATTTTCCGGCAATAGCAGAGGCACAATCAAGATCCTCCACAACTACGATCCTGCCGAGAAGATTCATCAGAATATCCCTGTAGCAATCGTCACAGCTGCAAAGCTCAGCCGCAATACCGACAAAGCCCCTGCAGTCTTCTATACCCTTTTCATTAAGCTCTCTGCCCTTTATCGTTGTCATGGGAAGGAATGTAGCTCTGCCTCCGCCTGTCGATTTAAGGAAACGTATAGCCTGCTTTGCCGCTTCATCATCTGAGGTGACAATATTCTGCATAGCTCCGCCGAGGGCAAT
>CACXDV010000072.1 GCA_902766585.1 uncultured Ruminococcus sp. | reverse complement strand
CCGCAGCATTTTTGTGCAGTAAGCATATTATGGTAAAAATCGGAAATAATAAATATTTTTCCTGAAAATTGTCGCTTGCAATTGACTTATCGCTTTATTTGCATTATAATGATAAAGTATCATTGCATTAATTGGGTTTTCCGGTTTTTGCAAAAATATAAATGGAGGCAATAAAAATGAAAAGAGTTTACAATTTTTCAGCAGGTCCGTCTATGCTGCCCCAGCCGGTTCTTGAGAAGGCGGCAGCCGAAATGCTCGACTATGAGGGCAGCGGTCAGTCGGTAATGGAGATGTCACACCGTTCCAAGATCTACGGAACTATCATTGAGGGCGCAGAGGCTCTTCTTCGTGAGGTAATGAACATCCCCGATAATTATAAGGTACTGTTCCTTCAGGGCGGTGCTTCAACACAGTTCGCAGCTATCCCCATGAATCTGGGTACAGGCAGCGGCAAGGCAGATTATGTTCTTACAGGCCAGTGGGCTGTAAAGGCTCAGAAGGAAGCAGCAAGATATATTCAGGCTAATGTAGTAGCTTCCTCAAAGGACAAGACTTTTTCATATATCCCGAAGCTTGATCCTTCAACCTTCACAAAGGATGCAGACTATTTCTATATCTGCATGAACAATACTATCTACGGTACAGTATACCATGAGCTTCCCGATACAGGAGATGTTCCGCTTGTAGCAGATATTTCCTCATGCATTCTCTCAGAGCCTATCGACGTTTCAAAGTTCGGTATCCTCTATGCAGGCGCACAGAAGAATATGGCGCCCGCAGGCGTTACTATCGTTATTATCCGTGACGACCTTATCGGTCATGCTATGGATATCACTCCCACAATGCTCAACTTTCAGACTCATGCTGATAACGGTTCCATGTTCAATACACCTCCCTGCTATACTATCTATATAGCAAAGCTTGTTCTTGAGTGGATCAAGAATGATATCGGCGGTCTTGAGAATATGAAGAAGATCAACGAGAAGAAGGCTTCTATCCTTTATAACTTCCTTGATAACTCAAAGCTCTTCAAGGGTACGGTTGTTCCTGAGGACAGATCTCTTATGAACGTTCCCTTCATAACAGGAAACGAGGAGCTTGATGCTAAATTCGTTAAGGAAGCAACCGAAAATGATTTCGTTAACCTTAAGGGTCACAGATCCGTAGGCGGAATGAGAGCTTCTATCTATAATGCTATGCCTGTTGAGGGCGTTGAAAAGCTCGTTAAGTTCATGGGCGAATTTGAGGCTCGCAACATCTGATAAAATTATTATATAAGGGTGATATAAATGTTTAATATTCAGACATTGAATAAAATATCCGCCGCAGGTCTTTCACGTCTCGGCGATAACTATACAGTTGCAGATGATGTGCAGTCTCCCGATGCAATACTCGTCCGCAGCGCAGCAATGCATGACATGGAAATGCCCGAAAGCCTTCTTGCGATCGCAAGAGCAGGCGCAGGCGTAAACAATATCCCGCTTGATAAGTGTGCTGAAAAGGGTATCGTTGTATTCAATACTCCCGGCGCTAATGCAAATGCTGTTAAAGAGCTTGTTCTCACAGCTATGCTCATCAGCAGCCGTGATGTTGTCGGCGGTATCGAATGGGCAAAGACACTTAAGGGCAATGGCGATGCAGTAGGCAAAATGGTAGAAAAGGGCAAGAGCCAGTTCGTTGGCCCCGAAATCAAGGGCAAGACACTCGGTGTAGTAGGTCTTGGCGCTATCGGTATTCTTGTTGCCAATGCAGCAGTAGCTCTCGGCATGAATGTTATCGGCTACGATCCCTTCCTTTCAGTTGACAATGCTCTCAGAATTTCACATAAGGTAAGACACGTTGTAAGCCTTGATGAAATTTTCGCAGAGTGCGACTATATCACAGTACACGTTCCGCTCACACCCGATACAAAGGGCGTTATCAATAAGGATAATATCTCAAAGATGAAGGACGGCGTAAGAATTATCAACTATTCACGCGCAGACCTCGTAGTATCCGCTGATATAATTGCAGCTCTTGAAGAGGGTAAGGTAGCTGCTTATACTACCGACTTCGCTACAGATGATATCATCGGCGTAAAGGGCATTATCGTAACACCTCACCTCGGCGCATCAACACCTGAGTCTGAGGATAACTGTGCAGAAATGGCTGCCGATGAAATCAAGGATTACCTTGAGAACGGAAATATCAAGAATTCCGTTACACTTCCCGCTGTTTCTATGCCCCGCGCAGGCAAGGAGAGAGTATGCGTTATCCACAAGAACGTACCCAGCATCCTTACTACCGTTACTGCCGCTCTTTCAGAGACAGGCAACAATATCGAAAGCATGGACAGCAAGTCAAGAAAGGATTATGCTTATACTATTCTTGACGTTGCAAGTGATGTTACCGATGCCGCTGCAGACAAGATCGCTGCTATTGACGGTGTTATTCGTGTAAGGGTTATCAAATAAGATAATTGAAGATCAGCTCGGCTGATGAACCGGAATAAATTACGGTGCATCAGCCGTTTTTCATTTGCGGCAGCAGCAAGCTCGATGTACCGGCTGCTTTTATTTTACCGTTGCATTTTCTGCAAAAATATGTATAATATAGTAGTAACGGTGTTTTTCCGGATAAAAAGATAAAAGGAGTAATAAAAATGGCAGATAAGAAAGTAAGAACCAGATTTGCCCCAAGTCCCACAGGCTTTATGCACGTCGGAAATCTCAGAACAGCTCTTTATGAATATCTCGTTGCAAAATCCCTCGGCGGAGATTTTGTGCTGAGAATAGAGGATACCGACCAGGAAAGAAAGGTCGAGGGAGCAGTCGATGTAATATATGATACCATGAAGGCGGCAGGTCTCAAGCATGATGAAGGACCGGATATCGGAGGAGAGTACGGTCCCTATGTACAGAGTGAGCGCAAGGATATGTACCTTCCCTATGCTGAGGAGCTTATAAAGAACGGTCATGCCTACCGCTGCTTCTGCACAAAGGAAAGACTTGACGGTCTGCGTACCAATTCCGAGGACAGAGGTATAGGCTATGACCGCCATTGCCGTAATCTTTCCGAGGAGGAAATAAACGAACAGCTTGCAAAGGGTACGCCCTATGTTATACGCCAGAAAATGCCTCTTGAGGGAACAACGACATTTGAGGATGCGGTTTTCGGTACTATTTCCGTAGAAAATGAGGAGCTTCAGGATCAGATACTTATCAAGGCAGACGGCTATCCCACATACAATTTTGCAAATGTAATAGATGACCATACAATGAATATCACCCATGTTGTAAGGGGCAGCGAATATCTTTCATCCACACCGAAATACAATCTTCTTTATGAGGCATTCGGCTGGGAGCTTCCCACATATATCCACCTCCCGCTCATCATGGGAAAAAATGATGACGGTACAACTTCAAAGCTTTCAAAGCGTCATGGCGCAACAAGCTTTGAGGATCTTGTCAAGGCAGGCTTCCTTCCCGAAGCAATAATCAATTATATCGCGCTTCTCGGATGGGCGCCGAAGGACAACAGAGAAATGTTTACACTGCCTGAGCTTGTGGAGAATTTCTCTATCGACGGTATTAGCAAATCACCGTCAGTATTTGATTATGATAAGCTTGAGTGGTTCAACAGCGAATATATCAAGGCTATGACTGTTGAGCAGTTCGCACAGGCAGCAGCACCGTATTTTGATAAGGCACTCGGTGACAAGCAGCTCGACAGAATTAAGATAGCCTCAATTCTTCATCAGAGAACAGTAAGGCTTACCGAAATACCGGAGAAGATAGCATTTTTAGCTGAACAGCCGGATTATGACAAGGAGCTTTTCGTAAACAAAAAGAGCAAGACGAACCTTGAAAATTCCCCCGCACTTCTCAAGGCAGGTATTGAGGCTCTTGAGGCACTTCCCGTATGGGATAATGAAAGCATACATGACTGCCTTATCGGACTTGCACAGAAGCTTGAGGTGAAAAACGGTACTGCTATGTGGCCTGTTCGTATTGCTGCATCAGGCATGACCGTAACACCCGGCGGAGCTGTGGAGATACTTGATATACTCGGCAGAGAGGAATCACTCAGAAGACTGAAAAACGGTCTTGAAAAGCTGTCCTGATGATCAGAGGGTAAATGTTATGCAGTTCGTAAAAATAAAGAATGACGGCGGCTGGATTCAGGTTGATTATATGACGACCTGGAGTTACGGATATGAGTTTATGCTTGATGCCGTTCAGACGGTGATAGATACCGATTTCAGAGATGATACTCAGCGCGTTGCAGTGGCTAAAATTGCCGGAGCAGAGAATACTGAGATACTCGATGCTGTTAAGGCGGCGGGAATGGAGCTTCGGAACTGCAGTGAGGCGGCTGAGGAATGCGGTGTGCTAACTGTTGCAGGAATAAGCAGGATAATGGAATGTCCTGTACAGATAGTGTTTTTCGATCAGACCAATAAGGTAAGGCTTTTCTGTCCTGTGCCTGATTATTTCAAAAAACACGGCGACAGGGTATTTGATAATTATATGGATTCAATTGAGATAAAGGCATATTGCCGCGCAGCAGAACGAAAGACTGTTCAGAAGCTTAAAGGAAAATAACCGAAGGAGAGATGAACATGGCAGATGAAATAATTTCTGCGGGAAATTTTATTCAGGATTTTATAAAGGAGGATATAGCCGAGGGAGGCTTTTATGAAGGCAAGACTGTTCATACACGTTTCCCCCCCGAGCCGAACGGTTACCTTCATATAGGTCATGCAAAGGCTATATGCATTGATTTCGGTACGGCTGAAAAATTCGGCGGTATATGCAACCTCAGAATGGACGATACCAACCCGACAAAAGAGGATGTAGAATATATCGATGCTATTAAAGAGGATATAAGCTGGCTCGGCTTCCATTGGGACGACAGATTCTATTTTGCATCAGACTATTTTGAGCAGATGTATGAATTTGCAGTGGAGCTTATCAAAAAGGGACTTGCTTATGTATGTGAGTTTACTCCCGAACAGATGCGTGAAAACCGCGGCGACCTTACCACTCCAGCAACAAGCCCCTATCGTGACAGACCGATAGAGGAAAGCCTTGACCTTTTTGAAAGAATGAAGAACGGTGAATTTGAAGAGGGAACAAAAACTCTCCGCGCAAAAATTGATTTAGCAAGCGGAAACTTCAATATGCGCGATCCCGTTATCTATCGTATAAACCGCATACCTCATCACAGAACAGGGGATAAGTGGTGCATTTATCCGATGTACGACTTTGCTCATCCGATAGAGGATGCGCTGGAGGGTATTACACATTCTCTCTGTACACTTGAATTTGAGGCTCACAGACCGCTTTATGACTGGGTAATAGATAATATTTCAGCTCCCTGCAAGCCGCGTCAGATAGAGTTCTCAAGACTTGGGATCAATAATACTGTAATGAGCAAGCGTAAGCTTCGCAAGCTTGTTGAGGACGGCTATGTTGCAGGCTGGGACGATCCCCGTATGCCGACTCTCTGCGGTCTGAGAAGAAGGGGCTATACTCCCGCTTCAATAAGGAACTTCTGCGAAAAGATAGGCGTTTCAAAAACAAACAGCGTTGTCGAATACAGCTTCCTTGAGCATTGTTTAAGAGATGATCTCAATGAAAATGCTCAGAGAGTTATGTGTGTTCTTAACCCCGTAAAGCTTATTATTACAAATTATCCCGAGGACAAGACAGAGGAATTTGAGGTCGAAAACAATCCTCAGAAGCCGGAGGACGGCACAAGAAAAATCACTTTCAGCCGTGAAGTATATATAGAAGCGGATGATTTCCTTGAGGAAAAGGTGAAGGGCTATAACCGTTTCTATCCCGGAAATGAGGTCAGACTGAAATCTGCATATATCGTAAAGTGTACCGGATGCGAAAAGGACGAAAACGGCAGGGTTACTGCTGTTTATGCAGAATATGATCCGCTTACAAGGGGCGGAGATACACCGGACGGAAGAAAGGTCAGGGGAACAGTACACTGGGTAGATGCAAATAATTATCTTGATGCTGAGGTAAGGCTCTATGATAATATGTTCACGGATCCGGAGCCTGATGTCGGAGATAAGGATTTTCTTGATTACATCAATCCCGACAGCCTTAAGATACTTAAAAACTGCAAAATAGAGACCTCTGTTTCAGGCTTGGAGGGAATACAGCATTTTCAGTTTATGAGACTTGGCTATTTCTGCAATGATAAGGACAGCAATCCCGAAAGGCTTATATTTAACCGAAGCGTTTCTCTCAAGGACGGCTTTAAGAAGAAGTAAGGGAGAGATGGCACTATGCAGATAAGCCGAGTACACGCTGATCAGAGAAAAAGCCTTGTGCTGTTTTCGGCAGGCGCGGCAATATGTGTTGCGCTGGAGCTGGCAGGAGTGAATGCCCTATCCACTGAAAAGCTGCTTCCCGCACAGATCGAGCTGCCGTTTCCCGATCTGCTGATAATGGCTGTAGTTTATGCTGTTTTCGGCATAGTTGCGGGAATCGTTTCAAAAACTAAGTATGAAGCTGTTTTTTACGGTTTCAGCGGCGGACAGTGTCAGTTTCTCATTCCGCTTATAATCTATTACGGTGTGCTTCACAGGGGAGATGTTTTTCAGATTTGGCTGCGTTCACTCTGCGGAATACCGTATGTGCTGCTTTTTGTTCTTGCAGCTTTCGGGATAAAGTATCTTATTAAAAAGAACAGGAAAAAATAATTATATTACTTATGCATTACAGATTTATCAAAAATTCAGAAAGAGGTGCATTTTCTTGAAGAATACAAGTGCTATCATTCTTGCCGGCGGAGAGGGAAAGAGAATGAAATCAAATAAGCCGAAGGCACTCAGTGAGGTAATGTTCCGCCCTATGATACATTGGGTTCTTGATGCTGTCCGCGCAGCAGGAATAAAGGATATTTGTGTTATCACGGGAAGCAAAAGAGAATATCTTGAGGAATATCTGAATAACCTTCCTTATGAGGTCGAAACGGTTTTCCAGCCCGAAAGACTTGGTACAGGCCATGCTGTTATGATGGCGATTCCCTTTCTTGAAAAGCACAGGGGCGGAGATGTTCTTATTCTTAATGGTGATGCGCCCTTTATCGGTGTTGATACGATCAGAAATGCCTTTGTCATGCATGACCAGACGGGTGAGATAGATCCCGAGGTATTTGACTGGGAAACTCCGAGAGAATCCAGCACCAACAGAGGATGTACTGTTATAACCGCAGAGGTCGATAATCCCGCAGGCTACGGCAGAATAGTATATGAGACAGATGCTGAAAACTATTTCCACCTCAGCACACTCAGAGCTATTGTCGAGGAAAAGGAGGCTACCGACCAGATAAGAAAAATCAAGGAGGTCAATTCCGGAGCTTATTGGTTTGAGACGGATGCGCTTCTTGATGCACTCGGAAAGCTTACAAAAAGCGAAAAGACAGGCGAATATTATCTTACCGATACAATAAAGATAATAAAGGAAAGCGGAAATGCAGTAATTACTTATAAGGCAAAGAATTCGGATTCCGTTCTCGGAGCAAATGACTGCATACAGCTTGCTCAGCTCAATGAGATCGCAAGGATGAGAATAATCCATAAGCATATGAAAAACGGCGTCAACATACCCTGTACCGACGGTGTAATGATCGGAAGGGATGTTACTATCGGCGCAAATACAACTATTCTTCCGGCGACTGTCATAAGGGGAAAAACCAATATCGGCACAGGCTGTGAGATCGGTCCGGCGGTACTGATAGATGATTGTGAGATCAGAAATAACAGCAGCATATCAGATACCTCACTTCATGATCAGGTGTTATGATCAATTAAGGAAAGTATTGCCTTGTGCATATTAAATTGAAATTTTTGTTTTTTGATAAAGTTTTACACTAATGAAACAAAAATCTCTCAAAAAGGCTGTTTATTTGATAAAAACTTGATTTTTTGTCGAATAGGTATTAAAATATGTATATAGAGAGTAGCAACGGCTGCTCGTGAACAGATGAAAATATTATTAATGGGGGAAGAAACCAATGAATTTTCACGGCAAGGATATTAAGATCTTTACTTGCAACTCCAACAGAGCAGTAGCAAAGCAGATCGCTGATTGTCTTGGAATACCTGTAGGAAAATCTGAGGTAACAAGCTTCAGTGACGGCGAGATCGCAGTTTCTCTTCACGAATCTGTCAGAGGCTCAGAGTGCTTTATTGTTCAGTCTACCTGTGCGCCTGTAAATGACAACATCATGGAGCTTCTTATTATGATCGACGCAATGAAAAGAGCTTCTGCCGCAAGAATAACAGCAGTTATTCCTTATTTCGGCTATGCGCGTCAGGACAGAAAGGCAAAGGCTCGTGATCCGATCTCTGCAAAGCTTGTGGCTGACCTTATCACCTGTGCAGGTGCAGACAGAGTTCTTACAATGGATCTTCACGCTGCTCAGATACAGGGCTTTTTCAATATTCCCGTTGATCACCTTGTAGGCGCTCAGACTCTTGCAAAGTATTTCAAAGAGAAGATCGGTGACAAGCCCGATGATTATGTAGTTGTATCTCCAGACCTCGGTTCAGTTACAAGAGCAAGAAACTTCGCTACACGTCTTGGCTGTCCTATCGCTATTATAGATAAGCGCCGTCCGAGAGCAAATGAGTGCGAGGTAATGAATATTATCGGCGAGGTAAAGGATAAGAAGGTGATCCTTGTAGATGATATGATAGATACAGCAGGCACACTCTGCAACGCTGCAAAGGCTGTTGTTGAAATGGGCGGAGCAACTGAGGTATATGCAGGTGCTACTCATGCAGTTCTTTCAGGTCCCGCTATTGAGAGAATCAAGAACAGCGTAATCAAGGAGGTCGTTCTTCTTGATACAATCGCAGTTCCTGAGGACAAGTATCTTGATAAGTTCACCACACTTACTATTGCTCCTGTTTTTGCAGAGGCTATTGAAAGAATTTATGAGGATAAGCCTCTTTCAGAGAAAAGCGTATAATAGCATATAAAAATGATTTCGGATCTGTAAGCGGTGTATCGGCAAGGCTGTGCGCTGCTTCTGATCCGTATTTGTTTTTTTTGAGGAGTTGATACTGATTGGTAACGATAATAAGTACGGTTATCGGAATAATAATATTTCTTCTGATGTTCCTTTCGGTAATAGCAATATACCTTGCCACATATGCCTTGTGGCTGTTTAATTTCCTTACAAGCATAATGGTATTTATTTATCCCGTATGCTCATTGATACATTATTTGATATGGTTTGCTATGGACAGGGCAGGCTTGTTCAGGAAATATGAAGGAAAGAAAAAATATATCCTGACCGGGGTAAAGGTTTTTCTGATAATTATGGCTGTGATGTATTTTATCCTGTTTACAACGAGTCTGGGGTATCTGCTGTTTTTAAAATATGATCCTCCCATGCTGATGAAGTAAGGGATACGGGGGAAGTAAAAAATGGGTGTTGTATTTGCTGTTTTTTTATTGCCGCTTATAGCAGCAATACTTGTATTGATGGTTTTTCTTGATTTGTGTTCGAGGGTATTTGTCCTTATGGCACCGCAGATATTCATTGCTGTTCTGATAGCTTATTTTCATCTCAGGAAAAAGGGTATTTTCAGGAAATATGACAGCAAAAAGCTTAATGCGGCTGCTATATCGCTCAAGGTATTGATGATCATTTATATGATCTTCAATTTACTTGTATTCCTGTTCTGTCTTATTTACCTTATAATGATATAAGCAAACGGCTGTTTCTGATCATGGCTTTCAGATGAAAAATGAGGGCATGGCTAAGGAAAAAGTCAATACGTTCCGGTCTGATTAAAGAATTGACCGCAAAAAATAAAGGCTGCCGTACATGATGATTCAGTACGGCAGCTTATTATTGCTTTATTTTATATTTCTTGCCATCCGGTGGTATTCCTTAGCCATTTCCTTATTGCCCATATCGTCATACATGGCGGAAAGATCGTCATATTGTGATGCAAGCTCCTCGCTGTAATTTGCGGGGAAGGCAGCGGCAAGCTTTTCATATATCTCAGCAGAATGCTTATAGTATTTTTCGGTTGTTTCAAAATCCTTATCACAGGAGGCAGTATAGCCCTTGTCGGCTAAGGCAGCGGCAAGATCCTCAAAAAATGCCATGGTATGCTCATTTATCTTGAAGCCCTTTGTGATATCCTCGTAGATAGATATTACCTTATCATAGCATTCAAGAGCCTCGGAATATTTTTCATTTCCGCTTTTTGCCTTGGCAATGCTGTCATAGCAGTATGCAACATCCTCCATATACGCCTTATCGCCGTTTTTGGAAAGCTCCTCAAGAATATCAAGAGCCTTTCTGTGATTATCCTCGGCTGTTTCATATTCTCCTTTGAAGAAGTAAATATCACCGATATTATTGTATTCGGTAGAAACTCCGTCTAAAAGTGAGCTGTTTCCCTTTTCGGTAATTTCAGTGAAAAGCTCCAGAGCAATATTATAATGTTCAAGTGCGGCATCGTATTTTTCAAGCTCTGAAAGAACGTCGCCGTATGAATTGCAGCACATGGCAAAGGGAATGATATATTTCTCATTATCCTTTGAATAAAGCGCGCTGTAAATACTGTAAACACGGGCATAGACCTTTTCAGCTCTTTTCGGCTCCTCTAATTCGGCAAAATGAGCTGCTATTTCGGACAGATGCTCTGCAAGCTCCGGGCTGTCCGGTTCTTCCATTTCTTTTTTTACCTTGAGATAATCAAACATGACCTCACATCCGTAAATCAGAGTTTATGATAAACTAATAATCATATATATTTTATAGTAAAGAATTGGTAAAGTCAATAAAAATCATAAAATTCTGACTAATAGTTATACATTTTATGCATATTGTCATATCCCAATGATATTGCGTACTATTCCCCAGCCGAGAAAAAGTACAAGAAATGTAATATCAAATATCTGACTTCCGGATGAAAGATTATACCTTCCGCGCCGGATATAAATGCAGGAGTTATAAACAAATATCCACCCGAGATAGAATACTATCAGCGGAGCAAAAAGATTATACCTCAGCACATCCTTAAAGTTAAATCTCAGCAGACTGAGCATTGAGCGTGTTATTCCGCAGCCGGGACATTTCAGTCCGGTTATTACATGGAACCAGCATGGTATACCATGATGCAGAATGGTCACTATTCCGGCATAAACAAGTCCGCATATGAGAAAAAGGGCTGCCAGAATGGCAACCCTTCTTATGCGCTGTTTTTTTTCTGTGATCATGCAGCTGCAGGTGCGAGCTTGTTGATCTCGTTCTGAACAAGGCATACAAGTACGATCGGAATAATGAAACCGAGTATCATGTAAAGTGTCTTGTTGTCTACTGTGGGGATACCTCTCTGCATTCTTATATTGTTGAGGTTCTGATCAGCAGCCATGCCGAAGAGAAGATAACCAATATAAGGGAAGAAGAGACAAACGATAAGAAGAACAACAGGACTCATGCTGCTGCCTGACTTACCTTCATTCTCAAGCTCCTGAGCTGTAGCGTAAATCCAATAAAGACCATAGATGCCACAGGTTACGAGAGAAAGAATGATTACAACTGCGATGCTACGATTTTTAAGCATAATACATACTCCTTTGTAATTAAATTTACAAGTAGATTATAATTCAAGAAATCCGGTTTGTCAACAAAATAACAAATAATAATGGCAAAATCTGCATAACTGATACATTCTTTATGTTTGAAGCGGCTAAAATAAGAATAATTATACAAAGAATCAGGTATAAATACAGAAAATAAATCTTAAAAAAGAAAAATCGAAAGAAGTGTTTTACATTTTGCCGTTATTATGATATGATATAGGATATGAAAAATATCTTAAAAAGGGTGTAAAAAAAGTGCATAGTGTCAGGATAAGTCCATCAGTTCTTCACGGTACGGTTTCAGTACCGCCGTCCAAAAGCGCTGCTCACAGGGCAGTAATATGCGGGGCGCTTTCCCGCGGAAAAAGTATAATAGCTCCTATAGAGGAATCAAATGATATCAAGGCTACAATAGAATGTATGAAAAGACTGGGGGCTGATATTAATCTCAGCGGAAAAATTCTTACTGTAGACGGCAGTAATATTTTCAATAATAAGAAAGCAGAGCTGGATTGCGGAGAAAGCGGTTCCACATTAAGATT
>CACXDV010000071.1 GCA_902766585.1 uncultured Ruminococcus sp. | reverse complement strand
TGCTCCTGAATTGTACCTTGTATATACAGGTGATGACAGAAAGAGCATTCCCGAAACGCTTGAACTGAGAGATCAGATGTTTGAAGGTAAGGAAATGGTCGATATGACTGTTAAGGTTATTCATTCTCCGGGCAATACTATCATAGGACAGTACATAGCTTTTTGTAAAGTGTTCAACGAGCAGGTGAAGCTGTACGGCAACAAGGAAAAAGCTATTGAAGAAACGATCAGAATATGTTTGGAAAAAGGTATTCTGGAAGAATTTATTTTGAAACACAGACAGGAGGTAATGAGTATGTTAGCTACATTTTTTGATGAAGAATCCCAGCGTGATCTGCATGACAGGGCTTTGAAGGAAGAAGGCAGAGAAGAAGGCAGAGAAGAAGGAGTACTTTCTACTTTAGCAGCTTTGGTTAAAAACGGGCTACTTTCTCTTTCCAATGCTGCAAAACAAGCTAATATGACTGAAGCAGAATTTGCTAATACTCCGCAGATGAAAGACACATAAATGATATAGAATTATGAAGAAACGAGCCTACAAGGAGAATCCGTTTATGTGTCAGGCATTAAGAGAATTAATGAAATGCAGGCGTATATTTTTTATTTACGAACTGATAAGCAGTTTATCTTCTTTATTGCGGGATAAATCATGCCGATACCATACTGCTTGCTTTACTTTTTTGAGAGATCATATCATTCTGCAATGATATATTGACAGCCCGGAATCAATGCTTTATAATAAAATAAATACTTTCCCGCAGACAATAATTTTATAAGGAGATATTCTATGAAATACGAAATATTAAGCAACTACCGTAAAAATGACGAGCTGAGGGCTTCCTTCAATCAGCTTGCAGAAAAAACCTTCGGTCTGAGTTTTGAAGGCTGGTATCAAAGCGGTTTCTGGAATGATAAATACATTCCATATTCTGTTTTATCTGACGGAAAAATTATTTCCAATGTTTCTGTCAATCTCATCAACTGCACTGTCAACGGCAAGGAACGCCGATATATTCAGCTCGGAACAATTATGACAGACGAGGAATACAGAAATCAGGGTTTCGCCCGCTTGCTTATGGAAAAAATTATTTCCGACTATTCCGACAGTGATGGGATATTTCTGTTCGCCAATGACGAGGTTCTTAACTTTTATCCTAAATTCGGCTTCAAAAAGGCGGATGAATATCGTTTCCGTACATCAATAAGCACAGCTTCTCCCTCCCGTGTCGAACTGCTGCCTATGAATAATAAAAATGATTTTTCGGAGTTTATCAGAATAAAACATTCCCTCAGCAGCAGAGGTCCGGTAAAAACCGATACAGATGATCTTATGATGTTCTATCTTACGCAGTTTATGAGGGAATCAGTGTTTAAGGTGATCGGCAAAAACTGTTATATTATTGCCGAAAAGGATAATGATGAGCTTACAATATACGATATTCTCTCTGATGAACCTGTCGAACCCAAGGAAATCGGCTGTCTTTTCGGAAGTGATATTAAAAATGTCCTGTTCTCCTTCATTCCTGAAAATAACAGCTCTCTGGAAAAATATCTTTACAGCGAGGAAGATACTACTTTCTTCGTACTTGGCGATACCCTGATAAACGATCTGCCGGAGATAATGTCCTTCCCGGCTCTCGTTCACGCATGACCGCAAAAAATTTAATTTCCGCTTAAATCAAGGAACCGCAGCACCCAAAATGCCGCGGTTCCTTTTTTATCTGTTATCACCAAATTCTGCTCAGATCACAGAAGAAAGATATTCCTTTACATCTTCCGCTGTTTCAAGAGCCATTACCTTTTCTGCTATCTCGTCAGCCTTCTCCTTTGTCCAGCAAGAAATACATTTTCTTACCTTGAGTACGCTCGGCGCAGATACGCTGAATTCCGTAAGACCAAATGAGATCAGAAGCGGTATCATCATCGGATCTGCTGCAGCTTCACCGCACATTCCGACAGGTATATTATTTTCCCTCGCCGCCGTAATTATAGCGCGTATCATCCTGAGAACACTCGGCTGAAGCGCAGAATACAGATATGATACGTCACTGTTTCCTCTGTCTGCCGCCATAGTATAGCCTGTAAGATCGTTTGTACCTATGCTGAAAAAGTCGGATTCCTTTGCAAGCAGATCGGCAATAATGCCCGCTGCCGCTGTTTCTGTCATTATTCCGACCTTTATGCCTTCATTAAATTCAATACCCTCTGCTCTCAGCTCGGCTTTCAGTTCCTCAACAAGTGCCTTTCCCTCTCTGACCTCTTCAACACAAGTGATAAGCGGGAACATTATACTGATATTTCCAAAGGCGCTCGCACGAAGAATAGCGCGAAGCTGTGTTCTGAAAAGGCCGCGGTTTTTCAGACAATAGCGTATCGCTCTGAATCCCATAAATGGATTTTCCTCTTTTGCAAGTCCGAGATACGGGATATCCTTATCTCCGCCGATATCAAGAGTTCTGATAATAAGAGGCTTATCCTTAAGTATCATAGCCGCCTTTTTATATTCCTTGAACTGCTCCTCCTCTGTCGGAACGGAGGTCTTGTCCATAAACAAAAATTCGGTCCTGAAAAGTCCTACACCCTCTCCGTCAAATTCCAGAGCCTTTGCGGCATCATCAGGCTTGCCTATATTGCACACCAGCTCATACCCGGTACCGTCTGCGGAAACTGTAGGCTTGCCTCTGTATTTTTCAAGCTCCTGCTTTTCTTTAAGGTATTTTTCGCGCTTTTCGCCGTATTCGGCAAGCTCTGCCTCTCCGGGAGAAAGTATTACATTTCCCTTGATTCCGTCAACAATTGCCTGCACACCGTTTTCAGCCTGTTTCATTATATCCGGTACGCTCATTACTGCGGGTATCTCTAAAACTCTCGCAAGAATAGCGCTGTGAGATGTTGTGCTGCCTGTTTCAGTCACTATTCCGACAATGTTTTCCTTATTTATTTCGGCAACCATTGAAGGAGTAAGCTCCTTCACACAAATCACCGTACCTGCGGGGGCTTCTGAAAGCTTTATTTCATTTATTCCCAGAAGAAGTCCGAGTACCCCTGCCTTAACATCCCTTACATCCGCTGCTCTCTGCTTTGTTACATCATCATCTGCGGATGAAAATATCTGTATAAACATATCGCACATACTTTCAAAGGCTGCCTCGGCGCATTGTCCTCCGTCAATAAGCTTATCGACCTCTCCGAGCAGGAACGGATCCTGAACAAGACTGATATGTCCGAGCATTATCTCTGCTTCCTTTTCGCCGACAGTCTTTTTCATTGTTTCAGCCTGAGCCTCAGTGTTTTTGCAGAATACGTCAATGGCATCCTTAAAGCGCTTTTTTTCTGCCTGCGCGTCATCGACCTGCTTCGGCGTATACTCAAGTGAATGTTCCTCTATAAGCAGCATTTTGCCGATACCTATACCGGCAGAAACACCTGTTCCTTTCATAACAAATCCACCTCCGTCTATTCATAGGGGACTGCCGACCGACAGTCCCCGCTGATAATTAAACCTGTTTTACATTAGAATGATCATTCGCCGAAACCGTCTTCGATCATCTTTGCGCCCTCTGCAAGAGCCTCATTCTCCTGATCTCCGTCACAGATAAGCTCTATCTCGCTTCCGCATTTCATGCAGGCTGCAATAAGATTGAGTGTACTTTTGGCATTATAATTATTGCCGTTGAAATTGATCGTAACATTGCAGGGATACTTACCCATCGCTCCTGCAAATGTTGATGCCGGTCTCATATGAAACCCCTGTGCGTTCGGAACTGTTAATACCTTTGATACCATAATAATTCTCCTTTACATTTTTTTATTTTTGATTTTTTATTGTGCCGTTATTCTTACTATTTTGATTTCACGATCATTTTCAGCACTGAAAGAATTGCAGCGCCGACTACTGAGCCTATGACAAGCGCCAGCAGATACAAGACAGGATTGCCGATAGTTGCGATTACGAAAATTCCTCCATGCGGAGCCATAAGAGTGCATCCGAACATCCATGAAAGAGCACCTGCCGTTGCTGCACCGATCGCACAGGAGGGTATAACCATAAGCGGATAGGATGCTGCATAAGGAATAGCGCCCTCTGTTATGAATGAAAGTCCCATAATAAAGTTTACTATGCCGTTCTTTCTCTCATCAGGATTCCAGAATTTTCCGAAAATCGTTGTTGAAAGTGCAATTGCTATAGGAGGAACCATTCCGCCGATCATAACAGATGCCATTACCTGATAGCAAACAGCCTGGACAGCAGGATCCGTAGTTCCGGCTGCTGTTGTGAGCATACCTGTACCGAAAACATAGGCAGCCTTATTGAAGGGACCGCCCATATCAATGGACATCATTCCGCCGAGAATACATCCGAGAAGGATTCCGAGATTGTTGTCGCTGAGCCATGTAAGACCGTTATTAAGACCTGTATTGATAATTGCCATTATCGGATTGACAGCGCACATCATAACGCCCACGATTCCCAGACCTGCAAGGGGATAGAGAAGTACGGGCTTGATTCCTTCGAGTGCGCGGGGAAGATTTTCGCAGAGCTTTTCAAAGAGCTTCATCAGGAAACCTGCAAGGAAGCCTGCAAGAAGTGCTCCGAGGAAGCCTGAAGGAACTGCTTTGGCAGCGCCGGGATCTGCAAAGGTCGCACCGTTTGATGCAAGCAGACCGCCTACTATACCGACAAGAAGTCCCGGTCTGTCTGCTATAGACATAGCGATAAAGCCTGCAAGAAGCGGGAGCATAAAGTTGAATGCATATCCGCCTATCGTCTTGAACCATGCAGCAGCGGGATTTACCGAACCGAAGGAGCTGTTGCCGGCAGCCTCTACTCCGCATGCAGCGTCAATAAGGAATGCTATGGCAATAAATATACCGCCCGCAACAACAAACGGAAGCATATGTGATACGCCGTTCATCAGATGCTTATACAGCTTTCTTCCAAAGCTTTCATTTCCGTCCGAAGAAGAAGCCTCCGCTTTTTTATCAGCATGGAAAACAGGCGCTTCCTTTTTAATTATCTTATTGATAAGCTCTTCGGGCTTATGGATACCGTCTGCTACCTTTGTGGAATATACGGGCTTTCCGTCAAATCGCGCTGTCTCAACACTTTTGTCGGCAGCTATGATAATTCCGTCACATTCCTCTATTTCCTTTGCAGTAAGGGCATTTTTCACTCCTCCGGAGCCGTTGGTCTCTACCTTGATTTTAATGCCCATTTTTTCGCCGGCTTTATTTAGCGCTTCTGCCGCCATATATGTATGCGCTATGCCTGTGGGACAGGCTGTTACGGCTAAAACCTGTAT
>CACXDV010000070.1 GCA_902766585.1 uncultured Ruminococcus sp. | reverse complement strand
TTTTTTATTGAAAAATTGTAATAATGTGCTACAATAGGATATAGCATGGGCGCTTATGTTTAAAAAAGCCCCCGGACACGATATTGACGCAAAAGAGGTCTTTTATATGAAAAAGGAATATGATGTTCTCATAGTAGGCACAGGTGCGGCAGGTCTTTATGCCGCGCTCAATCTTCCCGAATCTGTCAGTATCCTCCTTATCTCAAAAAGAGAGCTTTCTCTTTCCAACAGCTCTCTTGCACAGGGTGGCGTTGCCGCAGTGCTTGATAGGATAAATGACGATTATGAGCTGCATATCAGCGATACCATGACCGCAGGAAAAAATCTTAATGACCGCAGAGCTGTCGAGGTTCTTGTAAAGGAAGGTCCCTCCGATGTATTAAAGCTTCGTGAGTTAGGAGTGGATTTTGACCTTGATGAAAACGGTGAAATGCAGAAAACACTTGAAGCAGGTCATTCGCGCCACCGTATAGTTCACCATAAGGACAGTACAGGCAAGGCTATTACCGATGCCCTTATCGAGCAGGTCAAAAAGAAGGCTAATGTTGATATTTATGAGCAGGCTCTTCTCTATAAGCTTGAAAAGACAGACGGAGGCTTTTTCGGGGGAATACTCTTTCAGGACGGAAGCTCCTGCATAGCTGCCGCGCATTACTGTATAATGGCATCAGGCGGCATAGGAAGGGTATATCAGTATACCACCAATTCCGCAATAGCAACAGGTGACGGCATTACCCTTGCATATATGCTTGGAGCAAGGATAAAGAATCTGAGCCTTATTCAGTTTCATCCGACAGCCTTTGCCGCCGAAAACGACAGGGAGCGTTTCCTTATCAGTGAGGCTGTCAGAGGCGAGGGAGCAATACTTCTGAACTGTAACGGAGAGAGATTCTGTGAAAAATATGATCCGAGAGGTCATCTTGCGCCGAGAGATGTCGTATCAAATGCGATAATGCAGGAATCCGCCGCAACTCACAGTGAGAAATTCTACCTTGATATTACATATAAGGGAGCCGATTTTGTTAAGCAGCGTTTCCCGATGATATATGAGAATTGTCTTAAGGAAAATATAGATATAACAAAGGACCGCATACCTGTTTTTCCCTGTCAGCATTATCTGATGGGAGGAATAGATGTTGACCTGAATGCCGCAACAACGGTAGACAGGCTTTATGCTGCCGGTGAATGTTCTCATACGGGCGTACACGGCGCAAACCGTCTTGCGAGCAATTCACTGCTTGAGGCTCTGGTATTTTCCAGAAGGGCGGCAGCGGATATAGTCAAGCGTATGAAAACAGATGAAAACCATTCCTTCGGAGAATTTAAGGAGCATGACGATCTGTCGGGCAGACAGCTTCCTCACGGCTACAGGACTGAGATAAGGGCACTTATGCAGGCTTGTCATTTTGTTATTCCTAAGCCTGAGCTTGTTCCGAAGAGCCTTGAACGCGCAAAGGAAATACTTGATGACCTCAATAACGGCGGATATGAGATAAACCGTGATTTTGTCGAGGCGAGGAGCCTTGCGACAGTTGCGGTTATCGTTCTGTCCGAGGTCATGGAAAAGTGCAGCTGATATAACAGGAGGTAAAGGTCTTGATATTGAATAAATTTTATGTTGAAGAGCTGATAAAACGAGCTTTGACCGAGGATATCAATTATTGTGACGTTACTACGGATTATCTTATCCCTGCCGGTCAGGAGGGAGAGGGCAGACTGATGGCAAAGGCAGACGGTATTGTCTGCGGTACAGAGGCTGCCGCTATGGTATTTAAAATGCTTGATCCTGAGACGGAAATTGAAATACTGAAAAATGACGGCGAAATGGTAGTATACGGCGAGGATATAATGAAGCTCAGAGGCAGGACGGCAGTTTTGCTCAAGGGCGAAAGAACGGCTCTCAACCTTATACAGCATATGAGCGGGATAGCGACCGCCGCCGGAAAATATGCGGAAATAGTTAAGGGGACAAGAGCTGTTATTGCCGATACAAGAAAAACACTCCCCGGACTCAGACCTCTGCAAAAATATGCCGTAAGCTGCGGCGGCGGAAAAAATCACCGCTATAACCTTTCAGATGCAGCTATGCTCAAGGATAACCATATTGATGCAGCGGGAGGTATTACCGCTGCTGTGACAGCGCTCCGCTCAAAAATAGGTCATATGACAAAAATAGAGGTCGAGACACGAAACCTTGATGAGCTGAAAGAGGCACTTGCGGTCGGCGCAGATGTTATCATGCTTGATAATATGTCTCCGGAGCTTATGAAGGAGGCTGTTGAGATCACAGCGGGACGCGCAGTACTTGAGGCATCGGGAGGCATTACCGATGAAACTCTCCGCGCTGCTGCCGAAAGCGGAGTTGATATTATTTCGGTCGGCGCGCTCACTCATTCGGTCAAGGCATTTGATATTTCAATGTATATAAAATAATAAATCCAAGAAAAAAGGAAGATGAAAATGAAACTGATCACCAACAAGGTCTATGGCGCGGAGGATATCCTCCCCGCAGTCAGCTACAAATGGCAGGCAGTCGAGGAAATTATGAGAGGTCAGGCTCAGTCCTACGGCTACAGCGAGATACGCACGCCTGTTTTTGAGCATACGGAGCTTTTTAACCGTTCCGTAGGGGATACGACTGATATCGTTCAGAAGGAAATGTATACCTTCACAACAAAGGGCGGGGACAGCCTTTCGCTCAAACCCGAGGGAACTGCCGGCTCTGCAAGAGCAATGCTTGAGCATGGTCTTTATAATGACGGTTATCCGATCAAGGTTTACTATCTTACAGGATGCTACAGATATGAAAAGAAGAATTTCGGCAGACAGAGAGAATTTCACCAGTTTGGCATGGAGATATACGGCGCTGCCGCTGCTCAGGCAGATGCAGAGGTGATATGTGCCGCTAATTCCATTTTTGAAAGGCTGGGCGTAAAGAATATCAGCCTTGAAATCAATTCTATCGGCTGTCCGGATTGCAGACCGAAATATACGGCGGCGCTCAGGGAATATTTTGAGGGACACAGGGGAGAGCTTTGCGAGACCTGTCTTTCAAGGCTTGAAAGGAATCCTATGAGAATACTTGACTGCAAAAGCCCCGTCTGCTCGGAAATAGCCAAAAATGCGCCGAAGGTGCTTGATTTCCTTTGCGATGACTGTAACGCTCATTTTGAGGCTGTCAAGAAATGCCTTGATGCAGTTGGAGTAGATTATGTTGTAAATCCCGCTATTGTCAGGGGACTTGATTATTATACGAGAACTGTATTTGAATTTGTTGCGCCTGAGCTTGGCACTGTATGCGGAGGCGGACGCTATGACGGTCTTATTGAGGAGCTTGGCGGACAGCATACGCCTTCTCTCGGCTATGCTATCGGTATGGAAAGACTTCTTCTTCTCCTTGATAAGCAGGGCATACAAATGGAAGCACCGCCCGTATGCGACCTTTATATTGCAGGTATAAGCGACGAAGCGAGGGTAAAGGCATTTGAACTTGCCGAGAGCATAAGAAGCGCATCTCTTATCGCTGAATGTGATATTGTCGGAAGAAAGCTTAAGCCTCAGATGAAATATGCTGATAAGATCGGCGCGAAATTCAGCCTGGTTATCGGAGATGACGATCTTGCCGTAAATAAGGGCAAGCTTAAAACAATGGCTACGGGCAAGATACACGAGATACCCCTTGATGAAAATTTTGGCGATGCATTCATAAAGGTTTATCTTAATGCAGAAAATGAAATTTATCTGCAAAAGCTTGGAATTGATGAGGAGAATATGTAATGGCAGAATTTATGACAGGGCTTAAGCGCACTAATTACTGCGGTGAGCTGAGAGCTGAGAATATAGGACAGACAGTTACGGTCACAGGCTGGACACAGCGTCAGCGTGACCTCGGACAGCTTATTTTTATAGACCTCAGAGACAGAACGGGTATAGTTCAGCTTGCCTTTGATGATAATACCGACAGAGAGGTATTTGATAAGGCGTTTACTGTACGTTCCGAATTTGTTCTTGCCGCTGTCGGTGTAGTTCGTGAGCGTTCCTCAAAAAACAAGGATATCCCCACAGGCGATATAGAGATAGAGGTAAAAGAACTTCGCATCCTCGGCGAATCCGAAACACCTCCCTTTGAAATAGTTGATGACTGCAAAACAGCAGAGCTTACAAGACTTAAATACCGTTATCTTGACCTTCGCAGACCTCAGCTTCAGAAAAATCTTATCCTTCGTCATAAGGTCGCAAAGGTAACAAGGGATTATTTTGACGAAAACGGATTTATTGAGCTGGAAACTCCCATGCTTATCAAATCTACTCCCGAAGGAGCAAGAGACTTTCTCGTTCCTTCGAGGATACATAAGGGTTCATTCTATGCGCTTCCGCAGTCACCTCAGATGTACAAGCAGCTTTGCATGGTAGCAGGCTTTGACCGTTATATGCAGATAGCGCGCTGTTTCAGGGATGAAGACCTCCGCGCAGACAGACAGCCCGAATTTACTCAGATAGACCTTGAAATGTCCTTTGTCGATATGGAGGATATTCTTGAAATCGGTGAAGGATATATCAAAAGAGTGTTCAAGGATGTGCTGGATATAGATATTCCCACACCTTTCCCGAGATATACTTATAATGAAGTCATGGAGCGCTTCGGTTCGGATAAGCCTGATACAAGATACGGAATGGAAATAACAGACCTTACCGATGAGGTCAGGGAATGCGGCTTCGGCGTATTCAA
>CACXDV010000069.1 GCA_902766585.1 uncultured Ruminococcus sp. | reverse complement strand
CTTCGTATTCTTGATGAAAACGGTATCAGTGTTTCAATGCAGAAGAAGTATAAAAAGCATTTTGAAGATTTCAGTATTGAATTCTTTGAAAAAACAGATGAAATAATAGCTGCTTCCGATATGGTTCTTACGATAGGCGGAGACGGTACGATAATGCACGCGGCTCGTCATGCTGCTCCTTTGAATAAGCCTCTTCTGGGTATAAATATGGGAAGGCTGGGCTTTGTTGCAGGACTTGAGCCGAATGAATTGTCCATGCTCAAAAAGCTTGCTTCGGGAGATTATTCAATCGAGCGAAGAATGATGCTGAAAGTCGAACACAGAGGCAAGCAGGGGAAGAGCAGTTATTTTGCGATAAATGATGCAGTTATATCGAGAGGTTCACTTTCGAGGCTTATTGATATAGAGGTGTGGCTTGATAGTGATTATATGTGCCGTTATTGTTCTGACGGACTTATATTGTCAACGCCCACAGGCTCCAGCGCATATTCACTTGCTGCCGGCGGACCTGTAGTTGAACCGACAATGAAATGTATAGTTATGACTCCGATATGTCCGCATTCACTTTTCGGAAGGTCGGTCGTATTCAGCCATTCATCAGAGCTTGTAATAAAGGCATCATGTGATGACGATACAGAGGTATATCTGACGATTGACGGCGCAAAGACAGTTATTATAAAAAAGACTGATACGGTTTTAGTTACTGCATCAGATCTTGAGGCAGAGTTTATTACACTTAAGGACAGATCATTTTACCGTGTACTGAATGATAAATTTACAGAAAAGAGGGGATATTGATGAAAACACTGAGGCAGTCAAAAATATTAGAGCTTATCAAAAGCAATAGTATTGAGACACAATCCGAACTGCTTGAGATGCTGAAAAAAGACGGCTATAATGTTACTCAGGCAACTGTATCGAGAGATATCAAGGAAATGAGACTTATTAAGGTTCTTGATCGTGACGGAAGGTATAAATATGCCTCAGAGGTCGTTTCACATGATGAAAGAGAATCCCATACATATTTGTATTCAACAGCGGTGATAGGAATAGATTATTCTCATTCTTTAGTAGTAATAAAAACCAAAAGCGGTATGGCGCAGGCTGTATGCGCGGCCATAGACTCCACTCACCGCGCAGGCATTATGGGTTCTATAGCAGGAGACGATACAATTTTTGTCGCTGCAAGAACAGATGCTGCCGCTCAGAATTTTGTTTCAGACCTGAAAAAGCTTGTTTCGGGAAAGATAGATTAAATAAGTATTATTTAAGAATGAGGAAGTTATTTCAATGCTTAAGAATCTTTATATAGAGAATATAGCCGTAATAGAAAAGACAGCAATAGATTTTACCGGAGGGCTGAATGTACTGACCGGTGAGACAGGTGCAGGAAAGTCGATAGTTATTGATTCCATAAATGCGATTTTAGGAAACAGAACATCGAGAGATCTGATAAGAAACGGTTCAGAAAATGCATTTGTCAGCGCAGAATTTGATGAATTATCAGACAGGGTTCTTGAAAAATTGAATGAGCTTGGTTTTTCTCCCGAAGAGGACGGCTCCGTTATGATACAAAGGGAGCTTACTCTCAGCGGTAAGGGAAAATGCAGGATCAATGGCAGACCGACAACTGTCGGAGTTCTTAAAGAGCTTGGAGAATACCTTATTGACATACACGGTCAGCATGCAAGCTATGAGCTGATGCAGCCGGAGCTTCATATCAATTACATAGATAAGCTTGGAAATATGGATGATGCCTTGGACGAATACCGAAAAGCATACCGTGAGTATTCAAAGTTAAAGTCTGAGCTTGAAAAAGCTGAGCTGGATGAAGGAGAAAGAGCGAGAAGGCTTGATTTGCTGAGATATCAGGTTCAGGAGCTTGAGCAGGCTGATTTTTATGTAGGCGAATTTGAGGAGCTTAGTGAAAAACGGCAGCTTATTGAAAATAAAGAAAAGATAGCCAAAGCGCTTAATGAAGCATATGAATATCTCAACGGAACAGACGAAACCGACGGCGCAGTCAGACAGCTTGAAATGTCCTGTGACAGTCTTGGTGATATAAGTGAGTATATGCCGGATGCTGAGGATATAATAAACAGGCTGCAGAATACTCTTTATGAGCTTGAGGATTGCCGTGAAGAGGTTTTCTCTATGTTTGAAACGGCAGACAGCGAGACCGATAGTCTTGAGGATATCGAGGATAGACTTGATTTGATTTATACCTTGGGCAAGAAATACGGTCCGACTATAGAGGAAATGCTTGATTTTCTTGATAAGGCATCAAAAGAGCTTGATTTTCTGGAAAAGTATGATGAAAACCGAGATGAATTGAGAAAATCATGCCATGCAGCACATACGAAAGCAAAAGAGCTTGCAGAGAAAATCTCAGCCGGACGTGCAGCAATTTCTGATGAATTCAGAACGGCAGTAAAAAGAGAAATGACATATCTTGATATGCCGAATGTTGAGCTGGTTATACAACAGGAAAAATGCGAGCTGAACAATAACGGCTGTGACAAGGTAGAGATACTGATATCTACTAACCCAGGCGAAATACCGAAGCCTGTTGCAAAGATCGCATCAGGCGGTGAATTATCAAGAATGATGCTTGCAATAAAAAATGTTCTTGCTGATAAGGATGATATAGATACGCTCATTTTTGATGAGGTCGATACCGGAATAAGCGGAAGTGCCGCACAGAAGGTCGGCTTTAAGCTCAGAGAGGTCTCACGCAGCCGTCAGGTGTTGTGTGTTACTCATCTGGCTCAGATAGCTGCTCTTGCTGATACACATTTTAAAATAGTAAAAAGCGTATCAGACGGAAAGACCTATACTAATGTCAATGAGCTTGATCACGAGGGCAGAAAGAATGAACTTGCAAGAATAATCGGCGGTGTTGATATAACAAAGGCAACGCTTGATTATGCTGAGGAACTGCTCAGTCAGTCTGCAGAAAACTGAACCCGGTTTAAGGGTAATAATATATAAAGGAGAATAAAAAATGGATTGTTTGTTTTGTAAGATCATAAGCGGAGATATTCCGTCAGCAAAGGTGTATGAGGATGAGCTGGTTTATGCATTTAAGGATATAAATCCTATGGCTCCTGTTCATGTTCTCATTGTTCCGAAGCAGCATCTTTCTTCAATGAATGATATTACTGAAGAAAACAGTGCCTTGATAGCTCATATTTTTGTTGTGGCATCAAAGCTTGCAAAAGAGCTTGGAATTGATGAGAGCGGTTATCGTGTAGTTTCAAACTGCGGTGCCGATGCAGGTCAGACAGTATTTCACCTTCATTTCCATCTTCTCGGCGGTCATAAGCTGAATGTAGAAATGTGCTGAACAACGGAGGAATTAAAAATGGTACGACCGCTTGCAGTGATAAATTTTACATTTTTTGCTGCTGCAGCGGTCGTTCTTATTTTGGGAACAGCTTCGGCAGCAATACTGATACCGTTG
>CACXDV010000068.1 GCA_902766585.1 uncultured Ruminococcus sp. | reverse complement strand
TTCATTGTCCTTTGATGCCGCGCCGACATAAACCTTCTGTATTTCATCAATATGATCAGCCGAATTGTAGACATAGACCTTTGTCGAATTAAGGTCAATAAGCAATATCCTCGCCGGTACGGATTCACCCTTGATTCTCATGCGGGAAAGATATTTTATTGCCTGAAACAGCACCCTGCCCGTATTGGAGATATTCAGCCTGAACTCCATGATATTGCCATGATATACTCCGTCTGTTTTTTCTATAAGAACAGACTCATCACCCTGACAGTCAATACAGAAATGGTCAAAAAAATCTTTTATCCCTGTCTTTTCATCATCATAATGCTTTTTCAGGATAGCCATTTTATAACTTCCTCTCACAAATAATGATATCTGAAAGCAATTATTCAGAATTACAAATCTATATTATTATATCATATATTATGAAGCAAATGCTTGACAATTTGAAATTTTTCTGGATAAAAAATGCTTTGCTGTTATCAAAGCCCTATCTGTATATGTCCCGCTGATCTAACATTTTTGGGAATCATATTTTTTACGGCTATACTCAATCTCTTGACATTCGTATATACAAATCATATAATAATGGTGCAAGGTGTCTTTTTTTGTATATTTTAACAGTTTTAAATAAATTGAAAGGTGATTTCAAATGAGAAAGCATAAAGGTACGGCACTGCACAGTATAAAAACTGCAAGTGCTGTTATAATGTGCCTGTTTTTGCTGATGACCGCTTTTCCTCTCGCCGCCGCAAATAATGATGTATGAGAACAAGAGGAAAAGAAAGGCTGGCCGTAATATCAGATAGAACACAATAATATATAAAACCGGCTGTTATAACACTTTTACTGATGTTATAACAGCCGTTTTTAAATATTGATATAAAAAAGAAGTAACCGCCGGTCGTCCAAACTGAGCGGTTAACTTCTGACTGATCTTTTTGTGGGACAGTCGTAATTGGCTGATCTCCTTGTACTTTTATTATACAGCTTTTAATGTTTTTGGTTTTTCGTCTTCAAAACTGTCTGCATCAGCTTATAAAGAGCATAGCCCGCCATTATTCCGGAAAAATTATATATAATATCGTCTACATCTGCTGTACGGTAAAGTGTGCCGAGAGAAAGACCGATAATAAGCTGAGCTGCTTCTATGCAAAGCGGGAACAGAAGTGCTGTCAGCACATACATATACTTTTTCCTGAATTTATGTAAAAGCGGCAGAAGAAAGCCGAACGGGACTGTCATAACAATATTTCCGGCTATCTGTACAAAGGCATTGAATGCAGATGAAGTCATAATAAATTCAATAGTCGTATTAAACGGTATAAGATGAAGCCTGTGTTCCATATCATCAACCGACTTCATTTTAGTTTGGTCGAATTTTATTGGGAAAAAGGTCGCCGCAATAAGAGCAGCCATATAAAAAATAAATACAGCCGTAATTATTATCCTGTCATAGGGTATCTTCTTTTTAACAGCAACAGCCGTCCAAATGATGACGGCTGCTTCTGCAAGTATTATCAAATAAATCTCACTGATCATATTTTCGTCCGCTTTCAGAATTTACGCTTCTTTTTTACAGCGCGGCTGCTGTTCTTTCTCTTGTTATATACCGCTGCAATTATAAAGTAGATCAATACCAGAGAGCATATAACAATAAATACTGTTATGAACCAATTTGAAGAAACTATTTCCTTTATCACCGCAACAGCCGATAACAGCTCACTTCGGTCAACAGATTCACCCGCCAGCAGATCTATTTCGGCGATCTTCTGATTGGCATAGCTGAGAGTAAGAGTGCCGAGCTTCTGTCCCTCCTTCACGGGAGCCTCGACAGAATCGGGAATGTCATATACCTTATCTATGCTGTCAATGGAAACATCATTCGGCATTATAGTCGAATAGCTTTGGGCGGGCTTTAATCTGAGCTTATCCTTATTCCATGCAAAGCTGAGATCAATTTCTCTTGTGAGGTCATTCTTTTCGATAATAGTCTTTATCGACAGATTTTCAAATGCCCATTTGTACAGCCCCGCAGAATCAAGCATTGCTCCGTTGTCATAGGCTTCTCCGTTTTCGTCCTCATAAGGCGCACCGTAGGCTACGCAAAGATATGTATATCCGTTTTTAGAGGCTGTCGAAACAAGACAGTATCCGGAATCGTTGCCCGTTGAGCCTGTCTTTATGCCCTTTGCGTAGGGATAATAGTATTCGCCGCCGCGGTTCTCGTCTATCATATAATTTGTGGTGACAAGGTACCTCTCCTCTCCGAGACAATCTGATGTAACGGTATCGGATATCTCCGCAAAGCCCGGAAGAGTAAGAGCGTATTTCGTTATCTTCGCCATATCGGAAACGGTCGTATAGTGGTTCGGATCATTAAGACCGTGAGGATTTGCAAAATGAGTCTGTCCGCACCCAAGCTCACGAGCCTTATCATTCATCATATCAACGAATTTTGAGATATCCCCTCCGCCGATATAATCCGCAAGCACTAAAGCGGCATCATTTCCCGAGGGTATCATAAGGCAGTTGAGAAGCTGATAAACAGTAAGCTTTTCTCCGTTTTCAAGTCCTGCTACAGAACTGCCCGTACCGTCAAGCAGCGAAAGCACCTCATCCTTTACAGTGACCTGAGTATGCTCAAAATCGCTTACGTGCTCTGCGGTGATTATATATGTCATTATCTTTGTAGTAGATGCGGGAAATCTTCTTTCATCAGGCTCTTTTGAATAGACCACTGTTTCTGTATCAAGGTTTTCAAGATATATTGATTTGCTTTTAAGCTGAATATTTACGTTATATTCTACGGCATTTACCTCTGAAACAGGAGCCATGAACAATGCAGACAAAAAAATAATTGACGAAATAAGAATTGTCATAGCTTTTTTCATAGAAAATCTTCATCTCCTGTGATATAATATTTACAGTCCTGAAAGGAACGGTTTTTTGTTGTGTAATGTAAAAATAAAAATACGGATGCCTCAGCCTCCATGTTTTATATTTTACATTATTTCGGATAAAAACACAACAATATAATGTTAGAAATTTAATGTTAAAAATATTATAAATGTAGTGATAATTAAGGGAGTCCTTAAAATGGTTTTTGTTACGGGAGATATGCACGGTGAATATGAGCGCTTTGAAAGCAAACGTCTGAAAAAGCTCGGTGAAGGAGATTGTCTTATTGTATGCGGCGATTTTGGTTTTCTCTGGGACAATTCGCCGAAGGAACAGAAGATTATCAAAAAAATCAGTGAAAAGAAATTCAAGACGCTTTTCATTGACGGAACACATGAAAATTTTTCCCTTCTGTCCTCATATCCTGTTACGGAGCTTTACGGCGGAAGGGCAAGAAAAATAGGAAAAAATCTTTTTCATCTCATGCGCGGAGAGGTATATACAATTGAGGAGCATACCTTTTTCACCTT
>CACXDV010000067.1 GCA_902766585.1 uncultured Ruminococcus sp. | reverse complement strand
TCCGCCTTTCAGAAATCAATGAGAGGCTCCGATCCGGACGCGGCAATACTTTACCTTGCAAGAATACTTGAAGCGGGCGACCTCCCCTCTGCCTGCCGCAGACTTATGGTCTGTGCCTGTGAGGATGTGGGACTTGCCTATCCGCAGATAATACCCATTGTAAAGGCGGCGGTCGATGCGGCTATGATGGTAGGTCTGCCGGAAGCAAGGATACCCCTTGCCGATGCTGTTATACTTGTTGCTCAGTCACCTAAATCAAATTCGGCATATTTAGCTATTGACAGCGCAATTTCTGATGTACGGTCAGGCAAGGCTTACGGTTTTCCGAGACAGCTCCAGAATAAGCACTATGACGGCGCAGATGTAAAAAATAAAGGTCAATTCTATCTTTACCCGCACGATCATCCCGATCATTGGGTACCGCAGCAGTATCTGCCCGACGGATTAAAGGACAGGGTATATTATGTCGCGGGGGAAAATAAGAATGAACAGGCATTCAAGGGCTATTGGGATAATATAAAAAAGAAAAATCGCTGAAAAGAGAGATAAAATGAAAATAGGAAATACAGAAATAAACGGCTATGCCGCCATCGCTCCAATGGCAGGCGTTGCAGACCGGGCTTTCAGGGAGCTTTGCGTCGGCTTCGGCGCAGCATATGTCGTGGGCGAAATGGTCAGCGCAAAGGGAATAACCTATAACAGTGAAAAATCCTTTGAGCTGCTTGAACTGTCCCGACAGGAAAGACCGGCGGCAGTACAGCTTTTCGGTTATGAGCCGGACGTCATGGCGAAGGCTGCCGATTTTGCTATGAAATATTCACCTGATATAATTGATATAAACATGGGCTGTCCTGCACCAAAAATAGCGTGTAACGGTTCGGGGAGCGCTTTGATGAAAAATCCTCAGCTTTGCGGCGAGATAGTTCGCGCTGTTTCTCAGGCTGTTGATGTTCCGGTCACGGTAAAGATACGCAAGGGCTGGGACAGCAGCAGTGTCAATGCCGTTGAGGTAGCTGTCATATGCGAACAGGCGGGCGCAAAGGCTGTTACGGTACACGGCAGAACGAGGTCTCAGCAATATGCGCCTCCCGTTGATATTGATATTATCCGTCAGGTAAAACAGGCAGTCAGCATACCTGTTATCGGAAACGGCGATATCACCTCCGCTCAGGATGCGGCAGATATGTATGAGAAAACCGGCTGTGACCTTGTCATGGTCGGCAGAGGCGCTCTCGGCAATCCTTGGATATTCAGGGAGATAAACAGTCTTTTAGGCGCAGATCGTCCTTCCCTGCCTGTTTCTCCGGCTGAAAGGATAAGCGTTCTCATCCGCCACATACAGAAGCTTTGCGAATATAAAGGCGAGGCTGTCGGAATGAGAGAGGCAAGAAAACACGCGGCATGGTATTTTAAGGGTATGCGTGATGCGGCGGCTCTCAGAAGAAAAGCGGGTACTCTCGAAAAATTTGATGACCTTATAGAGCTTTGCAAATCAGTGGAGCTATAAAGGCAAAAAAAAGCAGTCTGTTGAAATAACAGACTGTTTTTTTGATTATTTCTTTTCATTATCCTCTTCCAAGCCCATAGATTCATTAATGACTATCTCTACGGCACTGAGAAGCTCACGATATGTTTTCAGCAGATATTTAAGGTACTCCTTGCCCGATTCGGTAATAGCATAATAGTTTCTTGTCCTGTGACTTTCTGTTATCTCCTGAGAATATTCCTCTACATAACCCTGCTGCTGGAGCTTGTAAAGTACAGGATACAAGAAATTCATCTTATAGGTGCTGTTGCTTCGTTTTTCGAGTTCTTGTGATAGCTTATATACATACATAGGTTTTTCATTCAGGATAAGAAGTGTCATCATAGGACTAGTCGCTCTTTTGAAATAATCCTCAAAAGAATGACCATTGTCCTTGCTTACAGCTTTTTCCATTATCTCACAGCCTTTCAGGGAATAAATCGTGATTGCCCGCCCGAACTCCTCTTATTTTTTTAACGGGAAATTTGTCACATCATTATAATACCAAATTTATTTCTTTAATTCAATATTAATTTAAGATTTTTTTGAAAAAATATGACGCAAAATGAATGACAGTCTAATATATCAGGCAATCCGAGATAACGAAAAAGTTAAGTATTTATCAAAGAAAACAGATTTATCAGAAGTTATGTCCTCCCCATCCCCAATATGCAGTTTCCTCGTATTTGATGTATATTCTTGATTCGGGAATATTTAATTCACAAGATATTATTTTAGTAAGATTATTAGTCAAAGCTTCATATTCCTGTGGTGAAGCAGAGCCATAAAGCTTGACCTCGATCATAGCACAGGGAGCTTCTCCGTCACCCTTAAAATACATATGGCAGTTATCCTGAAAATTCAGCATAAGCCATGCTTCGCTTTTTCCTCTGATAAGACTGATAGCCTTTCCGAACTTTTCCTTGAGAACTGTTTCCTTTTCAGCAGGAATCTGTACATTTGTTTTTGTGTTTATAAACGGCATAGTTAGTCACCTCATAAAAAAATTTATCCTTCAAGCTCCTCTATAAGCCTTCCCGCTTTATAATAGCAAAGCAGATAGCTTACGGCATTGAGAAGCATAAGAATCACAAAGTCGATTATAATAATGAACAATACACCGAGAGGAGTGTATTTATAGAGAAGAAATGAGCCTGTACAAAGCACTCCTTCTATCACTATAGCCATAGCCATATTGAAGAAAATATTATAATTTCCTCTCAGGGCATTCAGCTCGTCATCCCATATAAGCTTTGGATTAATGCAGTCCATAAATATTCCGAAATAGGTCGCAAAGCTTACGCACAGCAGACTGAGCAGACAGCAGAACAAAGTGAATTTATAGCCTGTATTGAGCTGTATGCCCATCCAGACGATACTCAGTATCATGCCCGAACCGCTGAAAATAATGCTGATAAGAGCCTTTACATTAAGCTGTGTCATATAAGGCACAGGTATATATTTTATAAATGCAAAATGCTTGCCCTCTCTTGTAATCGCGGAAGAAGCAATACAGTTTATAGCGGTAACAAGAACAGATACGGCAGTTATGCCGAGCACAAGCATAAGTACAGATTCTCTGTTTCCGCTCTTAATGCCGTAAATAAAGGATTCGAGGAAATTGGTCTGTCCGTGAATGACAAATGCAAGATAAACAAAAACGGGACACATAAAATTTATCATTACACAGTTTGTAAAATAAGCGGGAGTGCGGACAAGGATACGAAATTCCTTTTTCAGACAGGTTATCACGGTTGAATGTCTTTTCATTTTTGAGATAATTTCCGCCGCAGAATGTCTTTCCTTTGCGCCGCCCTGACCTATTCCGACCACACTCGGAAGATAAAGCACCTGTGCTAAAAGCATAAAAATACAAACAGCAGCGGCATTTATAAGAAGATAAAGAATAAGTTCAAGAGGGCTTCCTGTTCCCATTGAGCGAATGAGAAGAGGTACTGTCGGGAAAATGCAGTTCATAACATTAAGAAGAGCATTATCGGGCTTTGACAGCGCGTCAATAAGCTTATCGGTATTAAAGCCGCTGAGCGAGCCTGTATAAACTATACCGACTATTACTGCAAAGGTAAAAAGACCTGTTATCTTGTTTACGGTATCCTTATTCTTTATAAAGCGGGTGAAGTACATTACTATCATGCAAATTATCCCGCAGTATATAAGCGGAAGTATCGGCATGGTTATTGTTCCGATTATAACTCCCAGCCATGCATAAAAGGGCATTTTTCCGCCGATCGTATAACCTATGAGCGCAGCCGCAAGCACCAGCCATTCCATTACGCTTTCACTGATAAGCGCGGCGGTGAATTTTGCGCCGATTATCTGATACGGTCTGAGGGGCAGCGGAAGAAGGCTTTCAATATCCCCCGAAAAATAAAATACCGAAAATATAACATTCAGTCCGAAAATAAAAGAAAAGGTCGCTATCAGGTGAAGGAAAAGCTCCGCTCCGTTTTCAGGAGTACCAAATGGCAGCAGCGCGCCTGTCATAGAGTAAATAATAACTCCAACGAAAAAGGTCATCGGCAGCATTATTCCGAAGCCTGCAATTATCGCCATTACGATATAGAATATCTTATTTCTTTTTTTCTCCTTGTCGCTTGGCTCCACGCCCTGAATAAGAGCCGATACAAGACGCAAATACATTTTCATTTTTCTGTCAGCTCCAGGAATATATTTTCAAGTGAATCATTCTTGTTCTGTTTTTCAAGCTCTTCGAGGGTACCGTCATAGAGGATATTGCCCTTTTTGATTATTATTACCCTGCCACAAAGCTTTTCTGCAACCTCAAGAATATGTGTGGAGAAGAAAACGGCATTTCCCTCCCTGGTATGCTCTCTCATAAGCTGTTTCAGTTCAAAGGCTGATTTCGGATCAAGACCGACCATAGGCTCATCGAGTATCCATACCGGCGGTTTATGAAGAAGGGCAGCTATTACCATTATTTTCTGCCTCATACCATGCGAATAGCTCATCATCGGTGAGGAAAGCGCTCCCGTAAGTCCGAACTTTTCCGCAAGAGAGCTTATTCGTTCCCTTCTCTCATCTGTCGGCACCTTGTAAATATCGCCGATAAGCTCAAGAAATTCCGTTCCCTTAAGACGAAGGAACATATCGGGATTATCAGAGATATAGCCGATAGATTCCTTTACCTTTATAGGATCCTCACGGATATTGAAGCCGTTTACTGTGATCTTTCCCGAATCGGGACGTATTATACCGGTCAGAAGCTTCATAGTAGTTGTTTTTCCGGAGCCGTTGGGACCGATAAAGCCAACTATCTCTCCGCCCTTGACATTGAAAGAAATATCATCGAGCGCTCTGACCGATCTATTATATGTTTTAGTGACATTTTCAAATTTTATCATAATGTTTTACCTCCTGACAGGTATACAGTTCTTGATAACATTAAGTCAATTCTAACATAATATACATAAATTTACAAGCAAATCATCAAAATTTATTAAATAATAAGAAGATACGCAAAAAAACACACCGCCCCTTTAATATAAGGAGCGGTGCGATTTTTAATTATTCAAGCAAGGAATGAGGCTGTTCTTATTTGACAACCGTTACCTTACAGGTACCTACCTTGCCGTTGTAGAGCTTAACAGATACCCATGCAACACCGGGCTTCATAGCCTTGAAGGTACCTACCCAGTCTGTTCTTGTCATCTTAACAACAGAGGAATCACTGGAGCGGTAGGTTCTTGTTGCAGCGCTTGAGCCTGCGGGAAGAACTGAGCTTACTGTAGCTGACTGACCAACCTTAAGTGTCATAGCGGTCTTGTTAAGTTTTACATACGAGGGAGCAGCATTTACATAGATCGTACAGGTTGCTGTCTTGCCGTTGTAGAGCTTAACAGTTACCTTTGCTGTACCGGTCTTCATAGCCTTGAAGGTACCTACCCAGTCTGTTCTTGTCATCTTAACGATAGAAGAATTGCTTGATGAGTAAGTTCTTACAGCAGCTGCTGTATTTGCGGGAATAGAAGCTGAAAGTGTGAAGGTCTCGCCTACACCCATTGACATAGCTGTCTTTGAAAGTGATACGCTTGAAGGAGCGTTTCTTACAACTACGGTACATTTTGCTGTTTTGCCGTTATAAAGCTTTACGGTAACAGTTGCGGTACCGGGCTTAACGCCTACAAATTCGCCTATCCAGCTTGTTCTTGTCATTCTTAC
>CACXDV010000066.1 GCA_902766585.1 uncultured Ruminococcus sp. | reverse complement strand
TCTTTGATAGGTCTGATATCAGACTGCTGAGCAATCTCAATATCTGTAAGCATAATATATCTCCTCACTTTATTTAAGATAATATCATAGATGTATTCTAACACATAAATTCAAATTACACAACACAATAATACAATTTTTTCTTTTCTATATGCCCGATTTTTTAGTCATGCTTTTATTTTTTGCAGTTTTTATCAGTTTTTTATAATATTAAATAATAATTCTTGTATTTATTCATTTATTATGATATAATGGAAATGCTTTTGTAAAAGAGGCAAAATGATATTATTCAGTTAAAGGATTGATGAAAAGTTGTTGAAGCTCGAAAATATATGTTGGAGCACCCCGGGCGGCACAGGTGTACTAAACGGACTTAACCTTGAAATACCGGACGGAAAGCTTGTAGTTATTACCGGTCCTAACGGCGGAGGAAAAACTACCCTTGCAAAAATCATAGCAGGTATCTATACTCAGGACAGCGGAAAAATTCTTCTTGATAATTCCGATATAACCGATAAAGATATTACCGAACGCGCAAAAATGGGAATCAGCTTTGCATTCCAGCAGCCTGTACGATTTAAAGGCATAACCGTCAGAAAGCTTATAGAGCTTGCTTCAGGAAATACAATGAATGACGGTCAGCTTTGTGATATTCTTAGCAAGGTCGGACTTTGTGCAAGAGAATATATTAACCGTGAGGTAGATTCTACCCTTTCAGGCGGTGAAATAAAAAGAATAGAAATTGCAACTGTTCTTGCAAGAAAAACTCTGATAACTATTTTTGACGAACCGGAGGCAGGTATAGACCTTTGGAGCTTCTCAAGCCTTATAAAAGTATTTAAGGAAATGAGAAAGGATATCAAGGGTACGCTTATTATCATTTCACATCAGGAAAGAATTCTTGAAATTGCCGATGAAATTGCTGTTGTAGCTGACGGTAAAATCAAAGCTCAGGGATCGGCAGAGGAAATGATGAAGCTTCTTATCAATGACAAGGGGATCAGCAATGTCTGTTCCAAACAGGAGGTACTGCTTTAATGGAAAAACAAACAGAAGCGCTGCTGCGTGAAATATCCGAATGGAACGGCGAATTTAAAGGTGCCTATAATATCCGCGAAAACGGACAGTGTGCCGGAAGAGTATCAAGCAAGAATATAAAAATTACAAACAAAGAAGGAAAGCCCGGACTTGAAATCCATATTGCCCCGGGTACTATCGGTGAAACAGTTTCTATCCCCGCTTGCGTGACACACGGCGGAGTTGATGATCTTGTATATAATGATTTTTATGTTGGTGAGGGCGCAGATGTAACTATCGTTGCAGGCTGCGGAATTCATACCGAAACCGGTGAACCTGCCCGTCATAACGGAATCCACAGATTCCTTCTCGGAAAAAATTCAAAGGTAAAATATCTTGAAAAGCATATCGGCACAGGTCAAGGAACAGGACTCAAATCAATTGATCCCGTAACAGAGGCTGAATTAGATGAAAACTCATATCTTGAAATGGATACAGCACAGATCGGCGGAGTTGACCGAACAACAAGATGTACCAAGGCAAAGCTTGGTGAAGGTGCCAAGCTTGTAATCAGAGAAAGAATACTTACAGAAAAAGAACAGACCGCAAATACCGAATTTGAAGTTGAGCTTAACGGAAAAGGATCTGGCGTTGATCTTATTTCCCGTTCTGTTGCGAGAGATGATTCCAGACAGGGTTATCATTCGGTTATCATAGGAAATGCCCCCTGTACAGGACATTCTGAATGTGATGCAATAATATCCGAAAACGGTAAAGTTGACGCGGCTCCTGAGCTTCATGCGCATGATAATGATGCGGCACTTATACATGAAGCAGCTATCGGCAAAATTGCCGGAGAACAGATATTAAAGCTCCGCACTCTCGGTCTTACAGAAGAAGAAGCAGAAGCTACAATTATTGACGGCTTCCTTAGTTAAATTAAAATCGTCCGGACAGTCAAACCGGACGATTTTTTTATTGCTAACAGACCGGAAGAATACCTCCTACATCATAAAGCGGCTTGTTGCTCAGGGAAATTATATTGACATTATGGCTTTCCGAAAAAGCTCTGATATTATCATAATCCGGATGATCCTTTATTTTTCCGCTGAATGCAATAATATCCGGCGACAGTTTTCCGCA
Organism: uncultured Ruminococcus sp.; assembly: GCA_902766585.1. Taxonomy (GTDB): domain Bacteria; phylum Bacillota; class Clostridia; order Oscillospirales; family Acutalibacteraceae; genus UBA1213. The sequence goes on along the minus strand of CACXDV010000066.1, from coordinate 7,844 downwards.
GCAGCCGCCGATAAACCCATAGGGATAGCCTTTCAGTTCAATACTCCCCTCTTTTATAAGGAGAACATCTGTATTTTCATTCCTGCAAAGTGAAGCAATACCTTTATCAGCGGTTATTATTGCATTTTCAGAGATGATAGCGACTGAGCATTTTGTATAGCTTTGGTTTGTATGTAATATCTTCATTCGATTACTAACAGCATGATCAATTATTCTTTTATCAGTCTTTTTTGTATTACAGATAATAGTATTGCCGTTTATACAAGCATTAAGGAGCGGATAGGCTGCTGTTATTCCGATAACGGTTTCATATTCCGCATTCATATCATTAAGCATTTTTTTAACTGGAGCATTTGATCCTTCAATCAGGAATTTTTCTTTTCCTAAATGACACACTCCCATATCAGCATGAAATCTTTCAGAACCGGTTATCTCAGGTATAGGCTCCGGGACAGTTACAGAGATATGATAATTATTTCTCAGTTCGGAAACTGCATCTGAAAGAAAATCAGACATAATAACATGACTTACCCTTCCGGCAGGTAAATTCGGTAAATCAACAAATTTCTCCATAACCATCCTCCTTAACATGAAATCAATTATACCTGAGCGCTTCAACAGGATCAAGAGAAGCTGCCCTGAGTGCAGGATAAAATCCGAAAACAGCGCCGATAATGACTGAAAAAGCCAGCATCAGCATAATTATAATCAAATTTATCCTGAAAGTCAAACCCATGATCAAAGAAGCAAGAAGCATTATACCCGTTCCTCCGGCTATACCTATTATTCCTCCGATAAGGCTGATCATTATTGCTTCTGAAATAAATTCTGCTACAATTCTTGTCCTTGTAGCACCGATTGATTTCTTTATGCCTATTTCCCTTGTTCTTTCTTTTACAGAGACTAACATAATATTCATAATATTAAGTCCTGCAACAATCAGAGAAATGCTTCCAACCGCTGAAAGAATCAAAGAAAAAATATTAAGGATTTTCTTAAGGCTGTCCTTTTGTTTTGCGAGATTATTTACCTCATACAGTTCCTTTTGCATAGTTTCTCGTTCCATTGTTTTAATGATATCATTTTCTGCCGTATCATATTGACTTTCGTCTGTCTTTAATATTATCTGAGAAAAATTCTTATTGTGTGTATTGCTCTGCATTGTACTGTATGGTATATATACAAAATCGGGTATGACATTTCCCATAAAATTCTGCAAAAGCCCGCTGCCTGTCTTTATTACGCCGACTATCGTATACGGTGCACTGATATCTCCGTTATTTATGATAATTTTCTTTCCAGCGACATATTCGCTTCCGAAATACTCCTCTGCAAATTTCATATCTACCATACATACTCTTGCTTTTGAGGCAATATCCCCTTTATTAATAAATCTTCCGTGTAAAAGCTTTAATGAAATCGCTCCCTCTGCATTACGGTCAATTCCCCACAAAAAAATATTCTTATATACTCCGTTTATATATGCGCCGGTAGTATCAAATACCAACGGCATAGCCGAACGAACATATGAAAGCTTTTTCAGGCTGTTCAGTTCCTTATCTGTCAAGGGCGCGCTGTCTTTCTTTGTACTGATAGCAAGTCCGCCCATACCAAGTCCGTCTATTTCTTCATTTAAAGCTGAACTTCCTATATCACCTGTCATAAGAGTTATTATCACAGCGCCGATACCGACTGATATTCCGAAAACAGTTAGTATAGACCTGCTTTTATTGAATACTATATTACGGAACGATTTTATAATTATCTCAAGCATATTATCCACCTTTTTTTACTTGAATGTGCTGTCCGTCATATACGTCATTCTGATTTATTATTATCTGTTCATTTTCTTTCAGACCTTTTTTTACAGCCACTCCGTTTCTGTATTCGTTTCCGGTAGTAATATACCTCTTATTAGCCTGTCTGCCTATTGCAATAAAAACATAACTGCCGTTTTCATCTGAGCGTATATATTCATATGGTACAAGAATTATATTTTTATCCGTAGAGGTAATAATATCACATTCGGCATTATATCCAATACGAAGCTCATCATTTATTTTATCAGGCTTTATTATTACCTCAACCGATGTTTCCTTACCGCTCAGACCTGATATCTGTTTTGCTTCTTCTGCAATTCTGATTACTTTTCCGGTATAGCTTTTATTATCTATTGCCGGAAAATGTATTTTTACCTTTTGACCGCATTTTATCTTATTTATCATGGTTTCATTTATATTTACGGGAATGATATAATTATTTGTTCCTGATATTTTTATAAGTTCGGAAGAGCGGGAAACAAATTCGTTTTCGTTATGCATGATACTGCTCACCATACCGTCAAAATCAGCATAAATCGACTTACGGGTACAATACCTTCTTAGCTCCTGCATGATTTCATCAGATGCATTGCTTCCTGAAAATGCCGAAAGAAGCATATCCGCATCAGGATATTTTTCTCTTAATGTATCAGGAATATTCAGCTCATCAACTATCAGCAGAATATCTCCCTTTTTTACTGTATCTCCAACAGAAGCATTAATGCTTACAATAAAACAGGGCTTGTCTGAATTGATCGTCTTTTCAGATTCATACTGCAGCCTGCCGTTAGCTGTTATCGTATTATCTGCATCAGTAGTTTTGACAGTATAGACAGAAACATCTGCTGCCGCTGTTGCAATATTTCCGTATGTGAATATTCCCCCGATAAGAATTGCTGTTACAGCATATAATATCAAGTATTTTTTCATTTCGCTCCACTCCCTGATATTATTATCGGTTTTTTTCGCAAGAATATTATTACTAAAAAATGTATTTTTGATAATAGCTATTGACATATTTTTCTTTTGGGTATATAGTATTTATGTCAGGTTTCTGACCAACAGAGTAAATATATGTGCGTTATACTTAGAGGCAGTTTTTGTCAAAGGTATTAAGTGTCTTGTGAACGGGGAGTTGTCACATGAACGAAAGCTTTTGCTGCGGTACATATATTGCATCCCGCTGTATCTGATATTAAGCTGATTATCTCCTTATTATTAACAGCGTGGATCTGTTGAAATAAAGGAGGTTTTTTTATGCAGAAAAAAGTCAATGTCCGCCAGACTACTATCGCATTATCTACTATAGCCATTCTTACAGCCGCACTTATAGTTATTTCCATGTTTTGTACAATAAAAACCGAAACAATGAAAATCAGCCTTACTTTTATTCCTGTAACAATTGCGGCAAGGCTTTACGGTGTAAAGGGCAGCGCTGCCGTTGCCGGACTTGGAGATATCATAGGCTGGATAATACGTCCTTTAGGTCCATTATTCCTTCCTATTACATTTACAGAAATAGCGATAGGAGTTGTATTCGGACTGTTTCTTTATAAAAATGTTAAATTCAGTAAAATAGCAATAGCCGTTTCTATAGCAATGCTGCTGAGTGCGTTCATAACACCAGTATGGCTTCATATGCTTTACGGAACGGACTATATCGCCCTTCTCATAGGCAGAATACCTCAAATACTTATCATGACCGCAATTGAAATGACGGTTATTCCATTAATGATGAAAGCTCTTGATAAAACTCTTCCCGCAAAAGCAAATACATAAAAAAGCTGTTCCTGCTTCAAAAGAAGCACGGAACAGCATTTTTTATTCCTGTTGTACAGCAGCTGCCTCTATTTCTTTTCTTATTTCATCCATACCTTCTCCTGATAAAGATGAACAAGGCAGCAAAGTTATTCCCTCATATTCAGATAGCTCCTCCTTAAGAGCATCTATTCTCCCCTGTCTTTGTGAGCTTTTAAGCTTATCCAGCTTTGTAAGGGCAATTATAAAATGATATCCTGTAGAATAAAGAAAATTTATCATTTCGATATCATCCTTGGTAGGACTATGACGTATATCGCAAATCTGGACAATAAGAGCAATGTTTCTTTCAGATGCAAAATATCCTTCAACAAGCTCTGCCCATCTTTCCTTTTCTCCCCTTGCTACCTTTGCATAGCCATATCCGGGAAGATCGGCAAAGCGACATTCCTTTAGCCTGAAAAAGTTAATTGTAGTGGTTTTACCGGGAGTAGCGCTGACTCTTGCGATTGATTTACGATAAAGCAGCTTATTTATCAAAGAGGATTTTCCTACATTGGATTTACCCGAAAAAACAATTTCGGGTAAATCAGACGGTGGTATCTGCTTTGATTTTCCATATGCAGCCTCAAATTCTACTATATTAAAATTCATTAGTCACCTCATATTTAGCTTTTTATCAAGGCAGTATCGAGTACAGTTTTTATATTGTCCGCAAATACAAACTCAATTTCCTTCTTTACAACATCATCAACTTCATCAAGATCCGATTTGTTTTCGGAAGGAATAATTACTGTTTTAATTCCGAGTCTGTATGCAGCCATAGTCTTTTCTTTGAGACCGCCTATCGGAAGAACCCTGCCTCTTATGGTGATTTCACCCGTCATTGCAAGGTCACGGCGCACACTTGCTCCTGTCAATGCGGATGTTATTGCTGTTGCCATCGTAATGCCGGCTGACGGACCGTCCTTCGGTACAGCTCCTTCCGGAACATGGATATGAATATCCTTATTCTTGTAAAATTCGGGATCAATATTCAAATCTTTAGCCATTGTCCTTACACATGTATATGCTGCATGAGCAGATTCCTTCATAACATCACCCAAGGAACCTGTAAGCTCGATCTTGCCGCTGCCATCCATTACAGCGACCTCAACCGGCAGAGTTTCACCGCCGACAGATGTCCATGCAAGTCCAGTTGCAACACCGACCTCGCTCTTTTGAGATAGACTATCAAGCTTATATTTTCTGGAACCGAGAAATTCTTCAAGATTATCCATATTGACCTTGAATACTTTTATTTCTCCTTCAAGAATCTTAACGGCAGCCTTATTCATAAGCCTTGAAATCTCCCTCTCAAGGTTACGCACACCTGATTCACGGGTATAGCTGTCAATAATATCATATAAAACTTCATCGGTTATTTTGAAATTTCTGCCATTAAGCCCATGCTTTTTAAGCTGTTTTGCAACAAGATGACGTTTGGCAATCTGAAATTTTTCTTCTCTCGTATAGCTGTCAATATGGATAATATCCATTCTGTCCAAAAGCGGAGCCGGGATTGCTGTATAATCATTTGCTGTAGTAATAAACATTACCTTACTGAGATCATAGGGCATATCAATATAATGATCATAGAAGGTGGAATTCTGTTCTCCATCAAGAACCTCAAGTAAAGCTGATGTCGGATCACCGCGAAAATCGTTGCCGAGCTTATCCACTTCATCAAGAAGAATAAGGGGATTAGAAGAATGAGCCTGACTTATGGAATACATGATCCTTCCCATCATTGCTCCGATATATGTTCTTCTATGACCTCTGATCTCCGCCTCATCATGTATACCGCCAAGCGCGATACGCTGATAATTTCTGCCGAGAGCATCAGCTATGGAATGAGCTATTGATGTCTTGCCCACGCCCGGAGGACCTGCAAGACAGATTATCTGACCGTTTATATCAGGGTTTAGCTGTCTTACTGCAAGAGCCTCAATTATACTTTCCTTGATTTTTTTCAGACCATAATGGTTTTTATCAAGACAAAAACGAATCTTAGAAATATTTGTTTTGTCTTTGGTATATATACCCCAGGGAAGCTCAAGACAGGTATCAAGATAGTTCCTAATAACATTTGCATCAGGAGAACCTGACATCATCTTCTCCAGCTTTTTCAGTTCCTTAAAAAGCTTTTCCTTATTTTCATCTGTGGTCTTAAGATCAGAAATCTTATCAAGATATTCATTAATTTCATCAGAAATACTCTCGTTTTCTCCAAGCTCTTCCTGAATTGCCTTAAGTCGCTCTTTAAGATAGTATTCTCTCTGATTATCTTCGATATTGTCTTTTGTTTTTTCATTTATCTCAGATTCAATCTCAAGAACAGCAACCTCATGCTTGAGCATAGAAATGACTTTGGTAAGTCTTTTTTCTATATTTGTACATTCCAGTATCTCCTGCTTGTCCCGCGTATCCCTGATAATATTATCAGCTATATAATCACAAAGACGAGAGGGATCGCTCATATCTATAGCTGTGATAAAGATATCTCCGGGAAGTCTTGAATTAAGCAGAGCATAATCCTCTGTCTTATCCTTGACAATATTGACAAGAGCCTCCATCCTTATCGGATCATTTACAGGAATATCATCAAGTAAATTAAGATCTGCTTCAAGATGATTTGACCTGCTTTCAATGCGTACCGCAAATGCCCTCTGCAAGCCCTTTATAACAACTCTTACATAATTCTCGGACATTTTTGCGATCTGCATTACCCTTGCATAAACGCCGATACTATAAAGGTCTGATGCCTCCGGTTCATTAACAGCAAGCCTTTTTTGTGTAGTTATAAATACAGTTTTATCATTTCCATTTGCCACATTAAGCGCATTCAGGGATTTATCCCTTGCAACGTCAAAATGAAGTATTGAACCCGGAAAAATTACAAGTCCTTTTATAGGAAGTACAGGTATACCGGTTTTGATATCTTCTGTATCAGTAAAATTATAATCTATATCCATTATATCCTCCATTCAGAATAGTGTAAGCTGACTGCTTTCAGGTAGGTTTCCAAAGGCTCCGATATCCCTTAAAAGATCAATTACTGACTGTGAAACCTTTGCCCTCTGCTGAAAGTCTTCTATTGAAATAAATTCTCCGTCCAATCTTGCATTAGCAAGAGAATATGCTGCCGATTCACCAACACCTGAAAGTGCTATGAAAGGCAATCTTATCTTATTATCCTCTAAACGAAATACCTTCGCGTCGGATTTATATATATCAATAGGAAGAACCTCAATTCCTCTTGCAAGCATCTCATTAACAATCTGAAGTGTTGCATAGGTATTTTCTTCCTTATCAGTTGTTTTTATTTCTCTGTCCTGGATCTTATTATACAGATCCTGCATTTTATTGCGCACTGCATCTCGTCCCTTACATACAAGGGCAGCATCAAAATCTTCATTTTTTACTGTAAAATATGATGCATAATGTGCTGCAGGCTCATGAACCTTATACCATCCCAGACGAAGAGCCGCTATCATATATGCAGCGGCATGAGCCTTCGGGAACATATATTTGATTTTCATACATGAATCAATATACCAATCCGGAACGCCATGCTCCTTCATGGCTTTTATATGCTCCTCGGTAAGAAGCTTTGTAGCATTACCCTTACGAACGATCTCCATTATTTTAAATGCCATATCAGGCTCAAGTCCCTTATGCATCAGATATACCATGATATTATCACGGGTACCGATAACCTCTGATATTGTACATATCTTTTTCTCTATCAATTCAGATGCATTACCTATCCATACATCCGTACCATGAGAAAGACCTGAAACCTGAAGAAGATCGGAAAAGGTCTTTGGCTGAGTTTCAACCAGCATATTACGAACAAATTTTGTTCCAAGCTCGGGAAGAGAAAATGTTCCCGTCTGAGAATCAATATCCTCAGGTGTGAGTCCGAGCGCCTCTGTGGATGTAAACAATGACATTACCTGAGGATCGCTCATCGAAACATCCATTACACTGATGCCGGTAAACTCTTCAAGATAATGATATCTTGTCGGAACATCGTGTCCGAGCTCATCAAGCTTACATACTGTATCGTGAATTGAATGGAAATCAAAATGAGTTGTAATAATATCAGTTTTCATATTATTTGCAGGACGCTGTATAGGACAAAACTCAAAGATATCATTTTGTCTCGGTACAACAACCATTCCCGCCGGATGCTGACCTGTTGTATTCTTTACACCGGTACAG
>CACXDV010000065.1 GCA_902766585.1 uncultured Ruminococcus sp. | reverse complement strand
GACTGTACCGCCGCTGATAGTGATATCATCTGCCTCAAGACCTTCATAGGACTGGTTCACGGTAATATTTCCGTCAAGGATAGTAAGTGTTTTGTCGGCATGGATACCGTCATCACCCGATTTGATATTTATTATTCCTCCGCCGATCTTAACATCTCCGTTGCTGTGTATTGAATCGTCATAGGAATCAATATTTATTGTACCTGTTGCAACGGTGATAGTGCTGCCTGCCTTGAGTCCCTTCATGCTTTCGGTATCCTCTGAGCTTTCCTGCTGCTTCTGCATAAAGCCCTGATAAGAGGCTTTTTTATTTTCGGCAGCGCCGCCTCCTGTGGTAATGCTGATAGTACCGCTGTTTACCGTAAGATCATTTTCAGCCTGAATACCGTCATTGGCGGCTGTTATATTGATCTCTGAGCTTTCGATATAGATATTTCCCTTTTCGGAATTATTGGATTTCAGACCGTCCCCTGATTTTGTATCAACTGAAATGCTGCTGTTCTGGATATGGAGATCATCTTTTCCGGTTATACCGTTGTTTTCAGCGCTTACGTTTATGGAGCCGCCTGTGATCTTAAGGGTATCCTTAGAGGTAATGCCGTTTTTTGCGGAGCCGTTTACCTTGAGCTCTCCTTCGCCTGAAATTGTAAGGTCATTTTTTGAATAGATAGCGGCATCGGGATCGTCACTGCCGTCACTCTCTGCTGTACCGCCGTTGATCTCGTTTTTGCTTCCCTTGGGGAGAAGTATGATCGTCTTTTCGCACTGTGATGAATAGATCGCTGAGGTCTTGGTACTGCTCACAGTTGCATTGTCAAGTACAAGCTTAACTATATCATCCTTGCCCGCTTCAATGACGATCTGCCCATCATCGAGCTTACCGCTGACGGCATAGGTTCCGGCGCTGCTTATGGTTACGGTACTGCCGCTTGCGCTTGCGCCGTTTCCGTTTATTTCAGCGGATGAACCGTTAAGACTGATCTTGACAGCTTCAGCTTCATTATAATCTGTTTCCGTATCGTTTTTATCGACAGATACAGAGGGTTCGATGTTTATTTCCGAGGAAGCGGAGCTTTCGGGTACAGTGATTTTCTTTGAGGAGCTTTGGGACGGATTCTCTCCGCATCCTGAAAATGCTATCGTACCTGAGATCATCATGCAGAAAATGAGTGTTTTCAATTTGTTATTGTATTTGCCTGACATAAAATCATCTCCGTATATCTTTTGTATGTATTCATTGTATTGTTAATATTATAAGTGATTATGTTTGCAGTGTAAATCAAATATTAATTCTTTCTTAAAAAATTTTCATTTTCGCGTTCAAATGAAAAATTCAGGAATTATTCAAAATTTTTATAGTGCAAATCTCAGGATTATATGGTATAATGTCATAAAAGCCCAATACTTGTTTTTTTACGGAGGACGGTAAGATGTACGAATTTACTTTGGAAAAATGGAAGCAGAATTATATAGATGATTTTCTTGAATCGACAGATGATCCCCATTTGTCTGATAATCTTTGTGAGACGCTGCCATATCCTATGGATACGGCGTTTGCTATGGAATATATCCGTGAAAGGATGTTCAACAGCGAGGAAAGGCAGATCTGCCGCGCTGTTATGGTTGACGGTCATGTTGTCGGCGGCGTTGATATCATTTTCGGAAACGGTATATTCTCTAAGAGCGCGGAGCTGTCTATATGGCTTGCAAAGTCCTACAGGGGAAAGGGACTCGGCAGTATGGTAATAAAAAGCATCTGTGAAAAAACCTTTGAGAATTATGATATTATAAGAATAGAGTCACATCCCTATTCAAATCATACCGCAGCGTCTCTTGCACTCAAGAATGCAGGCTTTAAGCATGAGGGTACAATACACAGCGCTATATTTAAGAATGGCAAAAGCTATGACTATGAGATCTTTGCCATACTGAAGGATGAATAATTTCCTGTTTTTACAAAAAAATCACCCACAGCTCTGATATAATATCAGTCGGGCTGTGGGCTTTTTGCATGAACGGTCATGCGGAGCGTTTGTTATGAAGTCTGAGGCGGTCGGATATCATGGCGATGAATTCACTGTTTGTCGGCTTTCCTCTACCGTTGTGTATGGTGTAGCCGAAGTAGGAATTGAGGATATCGACATCTCCTCTGTCCCATGCTACCTCTATTGCATGGCGAATAGCTCTTTCAACTCTTGAAGGAGTTGTCTCGTACTTATTGGCTACAGCGGGATAAAGCTCCTTTGTCACTGCATTGATTATCTCCGGATGACGCACGCACAGGAGTATTGAATCCCTGAGATAATGATATCCCTTGATATGCGCGGGTACTCCGATCTGGTGAAGAATATCCGTGACAGTGATTTCAAGCTCTCTTTCAAGTGTAAGTATCTCGCCGGCGTGATGCTTTTCAGGTTCATCCGCGCAGTAGGTGAGGAGATCTTTTATCCTGTCGAGAAGATCGCCGGCGCGGTAAGGCTTTATGACGTAATATGCAGCGCCCGCGCTCAGAGCTTCATGCTCGAGAACAGGGCTGTCAAAGCTTGAGACAGTTACGAAAACAGTTGAATTGTCTCCCTTGCCTCTGATGTGTCTGATAACTCCCACTGCGTCAATATTTGTCATAAACATATCCATTAAAACTATATCCGGTTCCCATTCTTTTATCTTTTCAATTACTTTTGCTCCGTCCTTTGTGCAAAATCCTGCCTCAAAGCCCTTTTTTGCGAATAAATCAGGCTCTTCTCTGCAGAACTCGTCCTTGTCTTCTGTAATCAAGATCTTAAAGCGGTTTTTCATTGTTTTATCCTCCAATTGTGTTTGATGATGTCCATATATTACCATAAGTTACCATATAATACAATGGTAAAATTTACCAATTATTATTTCGGTAAAAATCCGCTTCTTCGACTATGTCGGTATGATTCGGGTAATATCTTGTATGGTGATGTTGAATTACAAGATTTTGTTGTTTAAAAGGACATAAGAAAAATCCACGAATGTGGGTAAATACAGTCAAAAGTTCAGATGATGGTATTTTCTTAAATAGAAAAATAATTCTCCGAACCCGCATTATAAGGCAGTTTCGGAGAATTGAACTACATTTTTGGTGATTTTGCCATATTGACAATCAAAAATTTGTGTGACTTTGCAAAAATAACGTGAAATTGCTTAAGATGCAGCCTGCTTTCTTATAAGGTTGTTGTTGAAATCTGTCATATTTTCAGCAAAAACGGCATATCCCCTCGACGGATCATTGATAAATACATGGGTGACAGCTCCCACAAGTCTGCCGTTCTGTATTATCGGACTGCCGCTCATGCCCTGAACGATTCCTCCTGTTTTATCCAAAAGGCGCTGATCGGTTATGTGTATAACCATATTTTTTGTTATATTGCTGTTGTTGTAGCTTATTTCCTCGATATAGATGTCATATTCCTCCGGAGCCGATTCTGAAACGGTAGTCCTGAGCTTAGCGGGACCGCGCACTGCCTCCTGTCGGAAGGCAACAGGTATCAGCCTTCCGCAGCCGAAGCGTTCATTATAGGTTCCGAAAATACCACATTCATCATTTGCACTGATCTCTCCGACAGGACTGTTGTCCGAAAAGAAGCCGCAGAGTGCGCCGGGACAGCCGCCTGTACCCTTTTGTACCGAATATATGCCCGCCTTGACGATATCTCCCTCCAGCAGAGGCATTATACTGCCGCTTTCGCTGTCGGTTATGCCGTGTCCGAGACCTGCAAGGGTATGTGAGAACGGATCGGAAAATGTGAGAGTACCGATGCCCGCGCAGCTGTCCCTTATCCATAGACCGATACGCAGCTTGCCGAGCTGAGAATCTGTCACGGGGGTAATTGTGGTATTTCTTGTACCGCTTTCGCTGTGTATGCTTATTCTCAGGGGCTTTCCTCCGCTTTGTTCAACTGCGTCAAGGAGCTGTTCGTTTGTTTTGAGCTTTGTGCCGTTGACGGAAAGGATGGTATCACCGACATTGATGCCTGCTTCCTTTGCGGGGAATTTCGTTCCCTCTGATGTCGGAATATCCGAGATGCGCGAAACTATAAGTCCGTCAGTGTACAGTCTTATACCGAAGGGTTCGCCTCCGATATGCACCAAGGGGCGTTCGGTGAAGGTCATATCAACATTTTTTACTGGTATCAGCCCGAAAAGCTTAAGTGTGCCGGAGGTCACTGTATCGGTCGAGCTGTCTGCTGCTGCCTGCGGCGCTTCCGCATCAAGCGAAAGGGGAAAACGGCAGAAGCTCATATCACAGTCACTGCTCATTGTAAGACTGTGCGGGGTAAGAAAAGCAGCCGCGCCTCCGAGAAACAGAATGAATAACAGTCCTGCTGCCGTATAGAAGGTAAGACGGCGGAAAAATTTTTTCAAGCGTACCACTCCCGTTAAATTTCCTTATATATATTGTTGCCTGTTTGTTAATTGTTATTCAGGAATAATTTGCACGTATTTGTCACATTTTTATAATGAAATATACAGCAGTCAGTGAAATTAACTGTCAGTTTGCGAAGATTTGATTAAAATGCTGAAAATGTCTGTAATGGGCGTTATACTGTTGACAAAGGCATATAAAAACTGTTAAAATAAATTGTTAAGAGTATATCTCCGGATATGCTTAATAATTTGCAGAGAAGATGATTGAAATGATAAGAAGCATGACCGGATACGGCAGATTTGAGGGCGTTATCGAGGGCAGAAGAATTGTGTTTGAGATAAGGGCAGTCAATCACCGTTTTCTTGAACTGCAGTACCGTACACCGAGAGGCTGCGGCTTTATAGAGGAAACTATAAAAAATCTTGTAACTAAATATGTAACAAGAGGAAAGGCAGATGTTTTTGTATCAATCGAGGCAGATGAAAATGTTGCGGCAGAGGTCACACTGAATCCTTCGCTTGCGGCAGGATATATCAATGCCCTGAAGGAGCTTCGTGACCGCTACGGTCTTAAAGATGATATCAGCGTTTCCTCCGTTGCAAAGTATAATGATATCTTTACCGTCAGAAAAGCGCCGGAGGATGAAGAAAAGCTCTGCTCTATCACTGAACAGGCAGGAATCAAGGCTCTTGAGGCTTTTATTGAAATGAGGGAAAGAGAGGGCGAAAAGCTCAGGGATGATGTTCTGAGCCGCTGTGATACCATAATTTCCATTGTAGAAAAGGTCGAGGAGCGTTCTCCCCAAACCGTTGAGGAATACAGAAATAAGCTTCTTGCAAGGATAAATGAGGTTCTCGGCGATACGACCGCAGATCCGCAGAGGATATTGACAGAGGCAGCGATATTTGCGGATAAGACTGCCGTAGCCGAGGAAACGGTAAGGCTTCGCAGCCATATTGAGCAGCTCAGACAGATGCTTTCGGGCAGCGAGGCTGTGGGAAGAAAGCTTGATTTTATCGTACAGGAGATGAACCGAGAAGCAAATACTATCGGTTCAAAGGTAAGTGATGCCGAGCTTGCGCATAAGGTCGTTGATATTAAGGCTGAGATCGAAAAGATAAGAGAACAGATCCAGAATATAGAATGATCGGAGTGAGGGCTGTGCAGCTCATAAATATCGGTTACGGGAATATGATATCGGCTGCAAAGGTGGTTGCCATTGTCAGCCCCGAGGCTGCTCCCGTAAAAAGAATGGTACAGAATGCAAGGGATCGTCATATGCTTGTGGATGCGTCATGCGGAAGGAAGACCAAGGCTGTTATAGTGACCGACAGCGGACATATTGTTTTAGCGGCGGTTTCTCCCGAAGCATTGTCACACAGGATAAGCGGTACAGAACAAAACGGAGAGGAAGACGAAGATGAAGAATGAAGGATTGCTTCTTGTAATATCAGGACCTGCCGGTGCAGGCAAGGGTACGGTCGTAAAAGAGCTGATAAAGGATGATAATATCAGACTTTCGATATCAGCTACCACACGCGCACCAAGAGGCAAGGAAAAGGACGGCGTTGAATATCATTTTCTCAGCCGTGAAAGCTTTGAAAGCATGATAGCAGAGGATGGATTCATTGAATATGCACAGTATCTCGGAAATTATTACGGTTCCCTGAAAAAGCCCGTTGTTGAATGGCAGGAGCAGGGGAAGGATGTTATTCTTGAGATAGAGGTACAGGGCTGTGAAAAAATGAAGAAGATAATGCCCGAATGTATCAGTATTTTCATAATGCCGCCGTCAATGGAGGTTCTTGAGAAGAGGCTCAGGGGCAGAGCTACCGAGACCGAGGAAAATATTCTGAAGCGCATGAAAAGAGCTGCCGAGGAGCTTCCGCTTGCAAAAAACTATGACTATGTAGTTGTAAACGGCGCATTAGAGGACTGCGTTGAGGATGTAAAGACCATTATAAAAGCCGAAAAGCTGAAAGCAAAGCGCTTTCACTTTGAATAAATATTATATAGAAAAAAGGAGAGCATTATTATGAAGTATGAGCATTACACAAGACCGTCGGTGGATGATATTTTTGCAGGCAAGATGAGCAAGTATGCTCTTGCAATTGCCGTTGCAAAGCGCGCAAGGGAGATAACCGATGATATGCAGGCAGATAAGGGCAAGGTATATGACAAGCCCGTTATCGTTGCCGTAGATGAATTTAAGAATCATAAATACGCGATCCTTGAGCCTGATATAAATGAATGAAGCCTTCGACGCGGTATCCGTTGCCGTAGAAAAGACCTCTATAGGCTTTGATAAGCTTTATACCTATATTGTCCCTGATGAAATGAAGGATGATGCCGCTGAGGGCTGCCGCGTAAAGGTCAGCTTCGGACACGGTCTCAGACAGGGTGTCATAATCGAAAAAACAACGGTTGAGGATACTAAGGGACTGAAAAGGATAAGCGAGCTTATCGACCGTGAGCCTGTTCTTTCAAAGGAAATGCTGGGACTTGCCGGATTTATGCATGACCGCTGCTACTGCACATGGTTTGACTGCTGTGCGGCAATGCTTCCCGCAGGCTTGTCTGTCAGGCTTACCTATACCTATTCGGCGGTAAGGGATTTTGATATTTCCGTACTCAGCAGTGAATGTCAGGCTGTTATGAACCTTCTTATGACTTCAAGAAATGAGGTCAGGGAGGATATTCTTCTGAAAAAGGCAGGTCTGGCTGATGATAAGCTTCTTCGGGAGCTTGTAAGGCTTGGCGCGGTAAAGCGTACAGAGATAATAAAAAAGCGTATATCCGATGTTACCGTTAAAATGATAAGGCTTAAGGGAGAGATACCCGAAGGTAAGCTTACTCCTCAGCAGGAGGATATTCTCAGGGTGCTTCAGGATGTCGGAGAGGCTTCTGTAAAGGAAATATGCTATTTTACGGGCGTATCATCCTCAGTTCCGGCAACTCTTGTCAAAAACGGCATATGTGAGTTTTTTGACGCTTCTCCGCCGCCGGCTGTTTCTGAGGATATCGCAGTTGATGATTCGGATATAATACTTACCGAAAAACAGCAGGCAGCATTTGATTTGCTGCTTGATAAATACCAAAGCGGAGAGCCTTCCGTCACGCTTCTTTACGGAGTGACGGGCAGCGGAAAGACCTCTGTATTTATGAAGCTTATCGACAGGGTAAGCGAGGAGGGCAGGGGAGTTATCTGCATGGTGCCGGAAATATCGCTGACACCTCAGCTCCTTGCAAAATTCAATGCCCGCTACGGGAATAAGGTCGCAGTTTTCCACAGCGCTCTGTCTCTCGGCAAAAGGCTGTCCGAATGGAAGCGTGTTAAAAACGGCGAGGCAACGATCGCAGTCGGTACACGCTCCGCAATATTTGCTCCTATGCAGGATATCGGACTGATAGTAATGGATGAGGAACAGGAATACAGCTATAAATCATCATCAACTCCGAGGTTCCATGCGAGAGAGCTGGCAAAATACAGGTGCTGTGCAAATAAGTGTCCGCTGGTGCTGTCCTCGGCTACTCCGGCTGTAGAAAGCTATCATTATGCCCGTGAGGGAAGATATTCCCTCTGCACATTAGACAGCCGTTATGCCGGAGCATCTCTTCCGGATGTAATAATCGCTGATATGAATGAGGAGCAGTCGAGGGGCAATATGTCCGGCTACAGTGAGGTGCTTCTGAGGGCTATCGGCGAAAATCTTGCAAATAAACAGCAGTCAATAATCCTGCTGAACCGCAGAGGTCATAATACCTTCATAGCCTGCTGCAAATGCAGGGAGGTAATGAGCTGTCCGAACTGCTCGATATCGCTTACATATCACAGCGCGAACCACAGGCTCATGTGTCATTACTGCGGATACAGTATACCTGTTCCGTCAAGCTGTCCGTCATGCGGCTCGGATAAGATAAGATATTCGGGCGCTGGAACGCAAAGGGCTGAACAGGAGCTTCAGAGCTTTTTCCCGTCGGCAAGGATACTTCGTCTTGATACGGATTCCACTATGCAGAGATATTCGTATGAAAAAAAGCTGAATGCCTTCCGCAGCGGAGAATATGATATCATGCTGGGAACGCAGATGGTCGCAAAGGGGCTTGATTTTCCCGATGTGACGCTGGCAGCGGTTCTTTCGGCAGACAGTATGCTTCACGGAAATGATTTCCGCAGCTATGAAAGGACATTTTCTATGCTTACTCAGGTGGCAGGGCGCTCCGGCAGGGGTGTGCTTGCCGGAAGGGCAATCATACAGACCTTCGAGCCTGAGAGCATTATAATAGAGCTTGCATCTCAGCAGAATTATGATGAATTCTTTAAAATGGAAATAGCCTTGAGAAAGGCTATGCTTTATCCGCCGTTTGCGGATATCGGTGTCGTAGTCTTTACGGGACTTGACAGGCAGCTTGTCTCTGAGGCGACAAAGTATTTTTCGGATGAGCTTGTCAGATTGGCGGAATCGGAATATAAGAAGCTTCCGATGAGGGTAATGGGACCTTCTCCCGCCACAGTGATGAAGCTGAACGGAAAATACCGTTTCAGGCTGATAATCAAATTTAAAAACAGTCCGGAATTCAGAGAAATGATGACAAGGCTTCTCAGGGAGCTTTGCAATAACAGAAAGTATTCGGAGGTCACAGCTTATATGGATGTTGATCCCGATAATATAATATAGAAACTCAGGAGGAATAGTTATGGCTATCAGAAATATTGTTAAAGAAGGAGATCCTGTTCTTACAAAGATCTGCCGTCCTGTAGAACGCTTTGACGATAAGCTTGCCGCATTGCTTGATGATATGTATGAAACTATGAAAAACGGCGAGGGCGTTGGTCTTGCCGCTCCGCAGGTCGGAATTCTCAGAAGAATATTTGTTATTGATATAGGTGACGGCAAGCAGGAATTTGTAAATCCGAAGATCATCAAGACAAAGGGCAGACAGGAGGGCAGCGAGGGCTGTCTTTCATGTCCGGGTGAATTCGGCATAACTGAGAGACCGATGTATGTAACGGTTTCAGCGCTTAACAGATACGGCGATCAGTTTACCGTTAATGCAGAGGGACTTTATGCAAAGGCTATCTGCCACGAAAATGATCATCTTGACGGTATACTGTTTAAAGAGCATATCATTAAAAAGCTTGATCCTGAGGAAATAGAAATGGCACAGTCTCAGAAAAAGAATAAAAGGTCCTGATCGGTCCGTTTTCACGCGAAAGGAAATATATATATGAGAATTGTTTTTATGGGTACTCCCGACTTTGCCGTTCCGTGTCTTGACGCTCTTGTAAAGGACGGAAATGAGATAGCCGGAGTATTTACTCAGCCCGATAAGCCGAAGGGCAGGGGCTATACCATGACACCTCCTCCCGTCAAGGAAAGGGCGCTTGAATACGGTCTTGATGTATATCAGCCTATGACCTTGAAGGATGCTGAGATCCAGGAGCAGCTGAGGAGCCTTTCACCTGAAATGATAGTTGTTGTGGCATACGGAAAGATACTTCCGAAGGAGATCATAGATATGCCGGTCTACGGCTGTGTGAATATCCATGCGTCCCTTCTCCCGCTGTACAGAGGCGCTGCACCGATACAGCAGTCGGTGCTTGACGGCTGTACCGTAACAGGTGTTACCGCTCAGTGTATGGATATCGGTATAGATACAGGCGATATCCTGATGAAGTCGGAAACTGAGATCGGTGAAAATGAAACAGCCGATGAGCTGCATGACAGATTGTCCATTATGGGCGCGGAGCTTATAGTTAAGGTCGTACACAGCGCCTCAGAGGGTACGCTTACCCGCGAAAAGCAGGATGAAAGCAAGGCTACTCATGTCGGAAAGCTTACAAAGGAAATGTCGGAAATAAATTTCGGCAGAAGTGCGCGTGAGATACATAATCAGGTCAGGGGACTCAATTCATGGCCGAGCGCAAGCGCAATGCTCAACGGCAGAAGAATAAAAATACACCGTACACTTATTTCAAAGGGCAAGGGTGATCCGGGAGAGGTTTTATCACTTAATCCTCTTATTGTTGCCTGTGGTGAGGGCGCTTTAGAGATAGTTGAGCTTCAGCCTGAGGGAAAAAAGAAAATGTCAGCTTCGGCATTTGTAAACGGACTTCATGTTAATGATGCCGGTGAGCTTCATTTTTCATAAGGAGAATAATATATGGGCTTATCAGCGAGACAGATAGCATTTCAGGCTTTGATGGATGTAGAGACCGACCATTCCTATTCAAATATCGTGCTCGGCAATATACTTTCGGATTTTGACGTTGAGCTGAGTGACAGGTCTTTTGTTTCAAGGCTTTTTTACGGCGTTCTGGAGAAGAAGCTGCTGCTTGATTATAACCTGTCTCAATATTCCTCCAAGCCTGTGAATGAGCTTGATGCTCCTGTTCTGGTGATACTGAGAATGGGACTGTATCAGTTGTTTTTTATGAACAGCGTACCTGCCTCCGCAGCGGTGAATGAAAGCGTCAAGCTGTGTAAGGACAATAAGCTTTACAAGGCTTCGGGCTTTGTAAACGGTATTCTGAGGACAGCAGCAAGAAAAAATGAACTGCTTTATCCGAATAAGAAAAAGGGGAAGAACAAATTCCTTTCCGTTAAATACTCCTGTCCTGAGCCGATAATAAGGCTGTGGAGGGAGAGTTACGGTGATGAGCTGTGCGAAAGCATACTTTCCTCACTTGACGGCAGACCGCCGTTGACTGCAAGAGTTAATACGCTTAAGCTAACTGAGGATGAACTGATAGCTTCGCTTAATGAAAGCAGTGTAAAGGCTGAACCTTCACAGTATATACCGGACTGTATCATGCTTGACGGAACGGGTGCTGTAGAAGAGCTTTCGCAGTATTCCGAGGGACTGTTTCATATTCAGGATACATCTTCTCAGCTTTGCTGCCTTCTGCTTGAAGCAGAAGAGGGGCAGACGGTAATAGATGCCTGCAGCGCTCCGGGAGGAAAAAGCTTTACTATTGCCGAATATATGAAAAATAAAGGAAGGATAGTTTCCTGTGACCTGTATGAGCATAGAACAGGTCTTGTCAAAAGCGGAGCCGAAAGGCTTGGAATAGATATCATTGAGACGCTTTGCGGAGATATGAGTGAGGCTTCAGGTCTGCCTGATGCCGACAGGGTAATATGTGACGTGCCCTGCTCAGGTCTGGGAATAATAAGGCGAAAGCCTGAACTGAGGTATAAATCTGATACCGGAATGACCGTTTTGCCGGAGGTGCAGTACAGTATACTTGAAAACTGTGCGGGCTTTCTGAAAAGCGGAGGACTGCTGATATATTCCACCTGTACGCTTAATCCCGCCGAAAACGGTGAAAATATAAGAAGATTTCTGAGGGAGCATGAGGAGTTTGAAGCGTACCCGATAAAGCTCCCCGCAGCGATAGAAAGAAGGATAGAAGAGCCTGAAAACGAGCTTACGCTTTTTCCGCAGAGAGACGGGTATGACGGCTTCTTCATAAGTATGGTCAGAAGGAAGTGACATTTTTGAAAAAGGATATTAAATCTATGTTCCCCGAAGAGCTTGCAGAAATGCTTAAAGATATGGGCGAGCCCTCCTACAGAGCAAAGCAGGTGTTTAAATGGCTTCATTCGGGTGTCAATTCCTTTGACGAAATGACCAATATTTCAAAAGCATTAAGAGAAAAACTTGTTGAGAACTGCTATATATCAAAAGCAACTATTGAAAAAAAATTAATTTCGTCTTATGATGATACAGAGAAATATCTGTTTTCCTTTGAGGACGGGGAAACGGTGGAGTCTGTGCTGATGAAATATCACCACGGCTATACCGCCTGCATATCGACTCAGGTGGGCTGTAAAATGGGCTGTACCTTCTGCGCAACAGGACAGGGAGGCTTTTGCAGGAACCTTACCGCGTCTGAAATGCTGTCTCAGCTCCAGTCCGAGCAAAAGGACAACGGAATAAGGATATCCAATGTGGTGCTTATGGGTATGGGCGAGCCGCTGGATAATTTTGATAATGTGATGCGTTTTCTGAAGCTTGTAAGCCATGATGAAGGAATGAATATCGGCATGAGGCATATATCTCTTTCGACCTGCGGTATCGTTCCGAGAATATATGAGCTTGCGGACAAAAGGCTGCAGCTTACGCTTTCGGTATCCCTTCACGCGCCGAATGACGAGATAAGGAGCCGTACTATGCCGATAAACAGGAAATACGGCGTGGATGAGCTTTTGAAGGCCTGCAGATATTACAGTGACAATACGGGAAGAAGGATCTCCTTTGAGTATGCCATGATCGACGGCGTAAATGACAGCGATGCCTGCGCGAGGGAGCTTGGAGGAAGGCTTAAGGGGATAATTGCCCATGTCAATCTTATACCTGTAAATGCTGTAGGCGGAACGGGATATCACAAAAGTAAAAAAGAACGAATGGATTCTTTTATAAAAATTCTTGAAGGCTTCGGTATCACTGCAACGATACGCAGAACACTCGGAAGTGATATCAATGCCTCCTGCGGACAGCTCAGGAGACAGAGCCTGAATGAAACTTCCGGATAAGGAGGAAAGCTGTACATGAGGGTATTTACAAAAAGTGATATTGGTTTGACGAGAAGTTCAAATCAGGATTACTGTATGTCGGGTGAATTTCCCGACGGGGCTGTCTGGGCTGTCGTCTGCGACGGAATGGGCGGTGCCAACGGCGGCAGTACAGCAAGCCGTGTCGCTGTAGAAAACATAGCGGAATCATTAAAAAGCGGATACAGCGAGGAGCTTACTCCGGAGGAAATAAGAAATCTTATGATGCTTTCCGTAGAATATGCCAACAGGGCTGTATACGATATGTCCGTTCATGTCCCCACCCTTTCGGGAATGGGTACAACAGTGGTCTGCGCCATTGTAAAGAAAAAACGCGCACATATCGTTCATGCAGGAGACAGCCGTGCCTACATCTGCGGAGATGAAGGCATTCGTCAGGTCACAACAGACCATTCGGTCGTTCAGCAGCTTGTTGATATGGGTGAACTGACAAAGGAACAGGCAAGGAATCACCCGAAACGCAATCTTATTACGAGGGCGCTCGGGACCGAGCAGAGTCTCAGGACTGATTACAACACTGTAGAATTCGATGACGGCGCAGCGCTGGTGCTTTGTACCGATGGAATGTCCAATTATTTTTCGGATGATACATTGCTGGAATATGTGCGCCGTTATGACGGGGACGAATTGACTGCCCGGCTGGTTGAGCATTCAAAGGAGCTTGGCGGCAGCGATAATATTACCGTTGCGGTCATCTCAGAGTGAAAGGAGTTTTGTTAGTGGATAAATATACCGGAAAACGACTTGATGGCAGATATGAAATTCAGGAGCTTATCGGTGTCGGCGGAATGGCAATGGTCTATAAGGCATATGATTCAGTCGATGATACAACAGTTGCCATTAAGATTTTGAAGGAGGAGTTTCTCAATAACTCCGACTTTATCCGTCGTTTCAAGAATGAAAGCAAGGCTATAGCCGTACTTTCACACCCCAATATCGTTAAGGTAAATGATGTAAGCTTCGGAGACAAGATACAGTATATCGTAATGGAATACATAGACGGTATCACTCTCAAGGAGTATATCAGTCATCAGCACGTTATACCATGGAAGGAAGCAGTTCACTTTACCGTACAGATACTTCAGGCATTGCAGCACGCGCATGAAAAGGGAATAGTACACCGTGACATGAAGCCCCAGAATATCATGCTTTTGCAGGACGGTACGATAAAGGTCACTGATTTCGGTATTGCAAGATTTGCAGATACGGAAACAAAAACTATGACCGATAAGGCTATAGGCTCAGTTCATTATATCGCGCCTGAACAGGCAAGAGGAGATGCTACTGACTGTAAGGCTGATATCTACAGTGTTGGTATCATGCTTTATGAGATGCTTACAGGAAAGCTTCCGTTTGAAGCCGACAGCCCTGTTTCAGTTGCAATAATGCAGATGCAGGACGATCCTAAGCCCCTGCGTGAGATAAATCCCAAGGTCCCGGAGGGAATTGAGGAGATAACCCTTAAAGCTATGAGGAAGAATCCCTCACAGCGTTATGCAAGCGCAAAGGAAATGCTTGAGGCTATCGAGATATTCCGTCATAACCCTTCGGTAAAGTTCCGTTACAATTATTATGTTGATGAAACTCCGACAAAGTATGTTGATTCAATAAATAAGGTTCCCTCCGCTGCTCCCGAGCCGGCTTATGATGATTCATACAACAGCTATGATGATGAGCTTTCGGGAAATGTATCAAGAACTATCATAAAATGGCTTACAGTACTTGTTTCTCTTATGGTAGTTGCCGCGATAGGCTTCCTTATCTATATGATGGTTAATAACAATATGAAGGCAAACGAGACAAAGGATGTCGATGTGCCTCAGTTTGTCGGTATGATGTATGACGAAATTCAGAAGGATAAGTCATATAAGTTTAAATTTGATATTGAAGCGGAATACCGCAACGATAAGCCGCTTAATTCAGTGCTTTCACAGGATCCCGAGGCAGGCTCCAAGAAGGTCAAGGAAAATGCTGCAATCAAGCTTGTGATAAACAGCGAAAGTACTACGGTACAGGTTCCGAAGCTCAAGAATTATTCGGAGCAGGAGGCAATCGTAAAGCTGGAAAGCAAATTCTTCAATTATACCGTTGTCCGCGTGAACAGCACAGAGCTTAAAAAAGGCTATGTTATTGAGTGTTCACCGCAGGAGGGTACAAATCAGGAGATAGGCACAAATATCACTCTTATCGTAAGTGACGGTCCGGCTACAGAAAAGGTAGAGGTCCCGAATGTATCTGACCTTACATTTGACAGAGCAAAGGCAGAGCTTGAGTCCAAGGGCTTTACAACACAGAAGGTAAGCGTTGCAAGCGCAAAGGATGAGGGTAAGGTAGTATCGACCGATCCGCTTCCGGGCAATAAGCTTTCAAAGGGCAGCCTTATCAATATTCAGGTAAGTGACGGCAGCAAGCAGCAGAAGAATCTTAAGTATGAGGTCGAGCTTCCCGAGGAAGAGGATGCAGAGATCACAGTTACCGTATTCGTTGACGGTAAGGAGGATTCAAGCTACAGCGGCAGACCTGCAAAGGGCTTCAAGGTAGTGCTTGATATCAGCCCGAAGGGCGCTCAGGACAATAAAAAGACAGTTCGCGTTGATATCGACAACGGTGATAAGAAGGGCAGATATGCCGAGTATATATTTGACTTCAAGCTTTCAAAGGTAACAAGAACATATCTTGATACCAATTACAAGGTCAAGGAGAAGGAATCCTCTAATCCGCTTCTTGATGAGGCAAAGGAAGATGCAAGAAATCAGATCGAAAGCTATGTCGATCTCTCAACACTCAGCAGGGCTGATAAGGATGCTGTTCAGAAGATAATTGATAACTTCTATGCAAGCATTGAGGATTCGACTGATCCTAAAGAGGTATATGAGCTTCTTGATTATTCAAAGGGACTTATTGATGATAAGCTCAGCACCTCAAAGCCGGAGTCCTCTGTTGAGGAATCCAGCAAGCCTGAGGAATCATCCACGCTTGCTCCCGATGAGCTTGAGCAGGCAAGACTTGCAGCGATCGAGGAGATAACTAATTATGCAAACAAGTACTACTATTCTGATGAGGAATGGGCTCTTGCAGAGGCTATCCTGAATGAATATATAGAGAAGATCAATGCTTCTGAGGATTTGGATGAAATTATTGCTCTGGATATCGAGGCACAGCATAAGTTAGAGGATTCACCCCACAGCACATCAAACGGTAATTCGCCCGAAACACCGGTTGAGCTGTATGCAGCAGGAAGATTTGATCCTGATGCATTCCTGATCTTTCGCTGATCGGTAATGGAAAAATTACAGGGACTGATAATCAAAGCAGTCAGCGGCTTCTATTATGTTGAAGCCGCTGAT
>CACXDV010000064.1 GCA_902766585.1 uncultured Ruminococcus sp. | reverse complement strand
TTCACATACACCTTGTCTCCTGCCTGATAGGTACGGTTTCTGTCATATTCCGTAAACCCTGCCTTTTCAGCAGTCTCAATAGCATAATTTACAGCCTCGCGCTCTGTTTTTGCACAGTTAAGGAAGCTTTTATATTCCTCACAGAATTCGTCTGCACTTATCATTTCCTCTTCGCTCACGCGAACGCATCCGTTTTTCCTTGTGAGAAAAAGCTTTTCCTTCAAAGCGGCTGCCTTGCTTTTTTCATTCTTGTCTTCTGACATTTTTACATCTTTCCTTTCATTATTGGATTACATCAGCATCATAAAGCTGTTTATAGCAGTTTTTGTTTTGCTCGACCTTATGGCGGTAGTTTTCCGTTTCGGAGAATGGTACCTCCTTAAGTGTCTTGCCGTCATCCGAATAGCGGCTGTCGCCCAGCCAGTCATTGACATTTCCCACGCCCGCATTATACGCGCATACTGCCGTATCCTCATTTTCATACATATCAAGAAGAATTGACAGCAGGTGTGTTCCGTAATCAATATTCAGCGCGGGATCCTTCATATTCTCAAAGGTATACTTTTCATATTCCTCATCAGCGTAAAGAGTCTGTATCCATTCAAAGCTGTTTTCCATGATCTGCATCAGACCTACGGCACCGACATAGGATTCAGCATCAGGATCGAAATTGCTTTCGGTTTTTATTACTCCGTATATCAGGTACTTATCGACATTGTATTTTTTTGCGGCTGCCTCGATCTCCGTCTGATAGCTTAGCGGGTAGGTAGAATATACATATTTATCATGCACCGCCTTCAGACCGAAAGCGGCGGCAAGCAGCACAGCCATTGATATCAGAATGACTGCCGAAAACCTTATTATTTTTTTCATCAGAATTTCACTGTCCTTTTAGTATGCCCCATTTCTCAACGATCCTGCGAAAGCTTTCTCTTACCTTCTCCTCGGGCTGTCCCCCGTCTATCACGGCATCTGCCCGGCAGGTATAGTATTCCTCGCTTTTTTGCGCCCTCATGCGAAGAAGCGCTTCCTCCTCGCTCAGACCGTCACGCCTGATTATCCTTTCAAGACGAACCTCGGCAGGCGCGGTCACGGCTATGACCATATCGCATAATACATCCCCGCCGCTTTCATAAAGCTGGGGAGCATCAAATAATATTGCTGTATTATTTTTATGCGAAAGCTCATTGATATATTCGCGGCATCTTGAAATTATCCACGGGTGAGTAATGCGGTTCAGCATTTCTGTTGACGCTGCATCCGAGAATGCTCTGCGGGCGAGTACGGTTCTTTTGCAGAAGCCGTTATCATCTATTATATCATATCCGAAAAATTCTGCAAGTGCTTTAAGACAATCCGAGCCGGGAACAAGTGCCTCCTTTGCAGCCAGATCAGCATTGAGAGCTGCAAAGCCGAGTTTTTTTGCATAGCTGCATACAGTACTTTTTCCCGCGCCTGTCTGTCCTGTAATACCTATAACCATTTTTTCCTCCCGAAAAGCATCACAGCCTGATTATTTTGAAGCCTGCCGCCCTTATCATCCTGTTGTATACGGCAAGCCCTACGCCCTCCTTTGAAGGACAGTGTGCATATACCTGCTTTATGCCGAGCCTGTCTGTTTCCCTCAGAGCAGAAAAAAGCCTGTGCGCCTGTGTTTCGGTATCCTTTTCCGAGCCTATCGGTATACACGGCAGACGAAGCCTTCCGAGATCCTCATTATAACATAATACGGCGTCTCCGTCTTTTCCGTTCGTATTTATGTACTCTATAAATTTTTCGGCATCTCCGTCAAGCAGTATGACCTCTGCATCAGGCGCATAATGCTTATACTTCATTCCGGGGCTTGCAGCCTTCTGTCCCTCTGCAAGAGGCTCAGTCACGGCGCTGTCTATTATGACCTCTCCTATTGCCTCTCTGAGCTGTTCAACGGTTATCCCGCCCGGTCTGAGCAGTCTCGGCGGCTCCTGAGCAAGTGTTATGACCGTGGATTCAACGCCCACATCACAGTCTCCACCGTCAATAATGGCATCTATCCTGCCCGTCATATCATCGCATACATGACGGACTGTTGTAGGACTCGGACTGCCGGATAAATTTGCGGACGGCGCGGCAAGAGGAGATGAAAGGCTTATCAGCCTCAGCGCTGACGGGTGTGACGGAAAGCGTACTGCGACAGTATCAAGCCCCGCGCTTACCTCATCAGGTATTTTATCAGATTTCGGCAGTATCATTGTCAATGGTCCCGGCCAGAACCTGTCGGCAAGTATCTCTGCCTTGCGCGGAAATTCACGCACAAGCAAATGTATCTGCGAAATATCAGAAATGTGTACAATCAAGGGGTTATCCATAGGTCTGCCCTTTGCCTGAAATATTTTTCTTACAGCCTTGCCGTTAAGGGCATCAGCTGCAAGCCCGTAAACAGTTTCTGTCGGCATTGCAACTATTCCGCCTGCCTTGATGATATTTGCGGCGGTGCGGATATCCTCATTATCAGAGGACAGTATCAAGGTCTCCATAATTTCCTCCGTTTTCCTTTATTCCTGTATCAGTATTTTTTAAGCAGATTATCGGTATCTCCGGGCTTTGAATACGGTGTGACGGTCTTTTTCTCGGAATCCACATAGAAGTTGCCCTCTTCATTCGTTCCGCCTTCATAGAAAAATTCCCCCTGTGATACCATGTGCGTCATAAGGTCCTCCGGTGCTTCATCATCAGTCGAACCTTCATTTCTTACATTATGCTCTGTATTGACAAAGAAGTCATTATTCTGGGTACTGCCGTCATAGAAGCCCTCATTTTCAAAAATATAATCCTTGCGGTCAAGTACCCTGCTTTCATATATTTCGCCCTTATTGACCTTCACTGTATAGATGGTATTATACACGGTTTTGTTTATCAGCAAAAGAAAAACGATCAGCAGTAATATTACGCCTATAAAGGTAACGAATATTTCTTTGTCCGAAAAGCCC
>CACXDV010000063.1 GCA_902766585.1 uncultured Ruminococcus sp. | reverse complement strand
CCCCATGAAGACGAAACAAGAAGGCTGCCGTCAAAGCTGTTATATGCTCCGCAAGTCACTGTCCTTAATGCAGCGGCAGGATAAACAATAGTATATTCCGGAACAGGTCTGAGAAACTCAACTGAGCTGTCCACCTGACCGCTTATCGGAAGCCATGCCCAATATCTTCCGTCAATGACAGCATCACCGTACAGCGTGATATCCCATATCCCCTCTGTCGCCTCCTTTAGTCCTACCCATACGGTATCATTGATATCACGGGAATACAGAAGCGTTATCTCCGTCTTTTCAAGAATAAGCCTTTCCCTGTATTCCTCGCCCGCACGAAAAGGCTTTCTGGCAAGCGATTCTCCCGTCGGTGAGGTTATGCTTACGGATACCTTATCAAAGGACGGATTGAATATTATTGTCCCGAATGATACCCCCTGTCTGCCGACCTTTATATTTACGCTTTCCCTTCCTCCGTCTGAAATTCTCCCCTGTGTATGATGACGGGCATTTGCTTCGTTTCCGGCAGCCGTAACAAAAGCATAGCCCGTCCTCTGCGAAACAAACGAAATATAATCCTCAAAATAGGTATTTCCGTCATGCGCTGACGTATTTGAGCCTATCCCAAGCATTATTACCGCTGGCATATTCCTTTCCATTGCTATATCAAGTATATATTTTATGCCGAGAAGAACATCCGTGCTTTCAAACAGTGTCGGATCATCCTCGGATAAAAGATACCTCCTGCGGTAATAGCTTCCCGCCGGTCTGAGCTTAACACAGACCAATGACGCTCCCGGCGCTGCACCGCGGTATCTGTCATCTGTTCCCGAGGCGGCGACAGATGCCATAAACGTACCGTGACCGTCTTCATCATAACCCGGCGGAACGGCATCATCAGAGAAAAGTATTTTATTCAGATCCTCCTCGCTGTATGTCGAGCCGAAATATATACCCTCCCTCCTCTGTCCGTCAAGCGTCTGATCCCATAGACCGAGCAGACGTGTACTGCCGTCCTCAAATCTGAATGCGTTTTGCGTAATGTCTATTCCCGTATCCGCAAGACCGATTATCACTCCGCTCCCGTCAAGGTCAAGAAACGGCTGTCCCGTCACCTCTGTTATGCCTGCACTGTCATTTGCGGCTGTATCGACGGGAGAAAGTATCTTTGGCGCAAAAAACAGGAAATCTCCGCCAAGCTCCTTATAAATACTGTCTATATATTTTTCGTCCGTATATACGACTACATAATCGTTAGCAAGCCTCGTTCCAATATGCAGATACGGTCTTGCCGCCGCATATTCGAGAAATGACCTTGATGACAGCGCCTGAAAATCGACCGTTGTCGGAAGCTTTATAAATTCCTCCAGTGAAATATCATCTGACATAAGCATCTCCTTTTCAAAGCTCAGATAAGCAAAGCCGAATTCTGAGCGCACAGTCTCCCGTAGCCGAAAAACGGATCGGGATAATAAAGCGCTCTGCTTCTTAATGCGCCCTTGATAATATAGGCTTTAAGCTTTTCACCGTAAAGAAAGGGCGATCTTCCCCTTACTATACCAAGCTCCATCAAAAGCGCTGCTGTACCCGTAACAAAGGGCGCGGCAAAGCTCGTCCCCGTAAAGCTGTCATATCCTCCTCCTGCCCGCGGAGCGGTAATGTTCACAGAGGGCGCTGCAACTGTCGGAATCGGAAGTGAGATATCCGCATGACCGACTCCCGAAAACTCCGCTATGCTTCCTATCTGCTGATTATATCCCGATACGCTTATGACCTTATCGGAAGTCGAGGGTATCGTCATTGCTGCATAATTATCCGCATTTGCAAAATAAGTTCCGGAAGTGACCTCTTCAACTGTCGGAAGCCATATATCAAAGCGTCCGTCCGCTATATCTCCCGCCCTTAGCTTCAGCTGAAACAGCTCAGGGCGGATCAGAGCATTTTCCGCCTCTATTTCAAAGAAAAGCTCCTGCCCCGCATTATACCTTGTCGGCTGACCGTAAAGCGCAAATACCGTATAATCTGGAAATACCGCGGTCTTTGCTGGAATAAGCGGATCTGCCGCGATACTCCCGCGTCCCGAAGGCAGTATGAGCTGTACAGAAATATCATCGGCAAAGCTTTTCCACAGAGAAATATAAAATCCGTTTATCCCCGCTGCCGAAAAAATTTCGACCGTATGCGTTTCACCCGAAGAAAGTCTGCCCGAATAATGATGCCCCGCACCGCCTTCATTTCCTGTCGGTACGATAATGGAATTTTTCCATGCATATGCCGCCGAGCTGAGATATTCCTCAAAAAGAGAATTTCCCCTGTGCGCGCCGCGGTTCATGCCAAAGCTTATATTTATAGCGACAGGTCTGCCATAGAGCCTTGCCCTCTCCGAAATATACCTTACCCCTCTCATAAGGCTTGTAGAACGGGTAAAATCATCCCTTCCGCTGCTGACCTTTACGGCAATTATATCAGCCTTCGGCGCTGCTCCGGTATATGAATCAGACGCTCCTGCCGCAATTCCCGCAACTGCCGTTCCGTGTCCTGAAATATCCGGAGCAGGCAGGGTATCGTATGAAAACGCGCTGCTCAGATAAGAATTTATTTCCTCCGCTGTATATTCGCTTCCCGTAATGAAACCCTCCGGCGCATTTCCTTCCGCTGTCTGATCCCATATACTCAGCAGTCTTGTTGTTCCGTCCGTTTTTCTGAATACAGGGTGGGTAAAATCTATTCCCGTGTCAATTATACCGATAATTACTCCCTTGCCCGTCAAGCCGAGAGAATTATCATTCTGCGCCGAACGTATGCATGAGGCTGTCATTGCCCTTATATCCTGAGTATAAAGATTTTTCGCTGTTTCCGCATCCTCTATCAGTGTATTCGAGGAAAGAAAATCAAGTATATCATCACTTCCGGTAACTATACCGAACCCCTGTCCGAGATCCTCGACGGAAGCAATACTCTCATTCTGCGATAATACCCTCATAAGCTCCGGAAAGCTGCTGCCGTATCTGATTATTACTTCCATTTTTCCCCCCTGAAAAGATCATCATACGCAAAAAGCATGAAGCCTCCGCCGCCTATGCTCCTGCCATAGTTTATTTCTGACTGGATATTGTCCTTTTTGAGAAGCCATGTCCCGTTATCCGAATCTGTTCCGACCTTATATAGCGCAAGACCGAAATACAGCTTCATATCTTTATTTGTAACCATTTTTCTCCACTTATCCGCGCACTCCCTGAAAGGCATTACCGGATGCGCTTCGCTGACATATATCTGCGGACATATATAATCCGCATAGCCTTTTTCACTGCACCAGCGGAAAACATCAGCTCCAAGCTTCAGGTCGTTATCCGTATTTCCCTGCGGGGAAATTCCGAATACACAGCCCTTCTTTTCGTGTACGGCATCATAAAGCCCCGAAACAAGCTTATTAATATTTTCCGTTCTCCATTCCTCAAGCGAAAGATAGTTTTCTCCCGCCTTTTCACAATATGCTTTATATTCGGTACTATCCGCATTATTCATATTTTCGGGATAAAAATAATCATCTATCTGTACCCCGTCAACATCATAATTCCTGACTATCTCCCTCACTCCGTCAATGATAAGCTTTCTGACCTCAGGAATTGCCGGATCAAGATAAATTCCGCTGCCGCAGGAAAAGGTATAGCGGTCATCTGTTTTATCAGGACTGTTTTTCCATTTCATATAGGGACTGCTGTCGGAAAAAGAGGACGGCATTGTATTATATTTTACGCGGAGTGGATTTATCCATGAATGAAACTTCAATCCTGCCCTATGAGCCTCATCTATGGCTATTTTCAGCGGATCATAGCTTACTTTCTTTCCCTGTGTGCCCGTGAGTATATGCGAAAACGGAAAAAGCTCTGAGGGATACAAAGCATCGCAAAAAGGACGGGTATGAAAAATCACCGTATTTGCATTGACCGATCTTATCTTACTCATTATCTCTCTTATAAAAGCCGTATACTCCTCCCTGCTTCTCTCCTTTCCGCCTGAATCAAGCGTCATAAAGGGTACCCATACTGCCATCATTTCCTCGTCCTGCACTGTTTTATGCCCGCCTGTTTCTGCCGCGGAGGGCAGGACTATGCTTTCCTCGCTTTCCTCGCCTTCCTCATTTTGCTCCTGTATAGCCTTTTCGGGAAAATATGAACAGATAACTACCGTCAAGCATAATATCCCGACCGAAAGAAGCAGAGGAAGATAATAAAAAAAGATTTTTTTCATAAGCTCACAACCTTGATTTTATTTACTGAAAAATATATAATTATAATAGTAATTCTATGAACAGTGTATTATTTTTATTACCGGACGGTGAGGTGATCTGATGGATAAAAAAGTGCTGAAAATAGTGATCACAGGAGGTCCCTGCGGAGGAAAATCCACTGCTATCGAAAGAGTTCAGGAGATATTTACTCAGATGGGCTTTCGCGTTCTGCTTGTACAGGAAACGGCTACCGAGCTGATAAAGGGCGGAGTTGCTCCATGGACCTGCAGAACAAATGCGGATTATCAGAAATTTCAGCTTGAAATGCAGATGCAGAAGGAAAAGATATTTGAGCAGGCAGCTCAGGTCATGCCTGAGGACAGGATCCTTATAGTATGCGACAGAGGACTTATAGACAATAAGGTGTATATGAAGCCGGAGGAATTTCGTTCAGTCATGCTTGAACTCGGTCTGAATGAGGTCGAGCTAAGGGATAACTACGATGCAGTTTTTCACCTTGTCACGACAGCCAAGGGCGCGCTGCAGTTTTATACTACCTCCAACAACAAGGCAAGAACGGAAACTCCCGAACAGGCTGCTCAGCTTGATGATGCGCTTATTGCCGCATGGACGGGACACCCCCACCTTCGCATAATTTCAAACGAGGGTAACTTTGAAGATAAGCTTCAAAGGCTTATTGAGGAAATAAAACAGTTTGCGGGAATACCCGAGCCTGTGGAGATCGAACGTAAATATCTTATCGAATATCCCGATATAACCTATCTTGAATCTCTGCCGAACTGCACAAGGACAGAAATAATCCAGACCTATCTCCATGCTCCCGAGGGCGAGGAAATAAGGGTAAGGCAAAGAGGCGCTGACGGCAACTATACCTATTACCATACAAGAAAGATAAAAAAAGGCACCATGAAGCGAATCGAGCTGGAAAAACGCATAACAAAGGACGAATACCTCAATCTGCTCATGGAGGCGGATATCGGATACCGTCAAATCAGAAAAAGCCGTTACTGTATCGTCTATAAAAACCGGTATTTTGAGATAGATGTCTACCCCTACTGGAACGATAAGGCGGTCATGGAGATCGAGCTTCTCTATGAGGATGAGACTGTGGAATTTCCTGATTTCGTTAAAATAATCAAGGATGTTACCGGTCAAAAGGAATACTCAAACAAGACACTCGCAAAACTAAAATAAATACTAAGAAAGGCGGAAACAAAAATGGATATCAATATGGAAATGATCGAACGTACAATGGAGGCTCTCAGAAAAAACAATATGCAGCCGTACTATGCTGAAAGCTCTGCCGAAGCAAAAGAGCTTGTAAAAAGCCTTCTTGAAAAGGGCAGCACAGTTACTCACGGAGGCTCCCTCACTCTTAAACAGACAGGCATAACCGAACTTCTTTCAAACGGTGATTATAATTACCTCGACAGAAGCAAGGCAGGTCCCGACAGAGAAAAGGTCGAAGAAATATACCGCAGATCTTTTTTTGCCGACACATATCTCACAAGCTCAAATGCTGTCACGGAAAAGGGCGAGCTTTATAATGTTGACGGTAATTCAAACAGAGTTGCAGCAATTCTTTTCGGCCCGAAAAGCGTCATCGTAGTTGCCGGAGTCAATAAGATAGTACCCGATATCCGCGCAGCAGTTGAAAGAGTGAAGAAAATCGCTGCCCCCCAAAATACCGTAAGACTTGAATGCAAAACTCCCTGTGCCTCGACCGGAGAATGTATTTCTCTGAGAAATACCGACAGTGCTGCCTGTGACGGCTGCAAAAGCGAAGCCAGAATTTGCTGCAATTATGTCGTATCAGCACAGCAAAGACAGAAGGACAGAATCAAGGTCATTCTCGTAGGCGAAGAACTTGGATTCTGATGGAGGTGATACTATGCCTACCCCCCATAACAGCGCCGGAAAAGGTGATTTTGCGAAAACAGTACTGATGCCGGGCGATCCGCTCAGAGCAAAAATGATCGCAGAGAAATTTCTGAAAAACGCTAAGCTTGTAAATGAGGTAAGAGGAATGTATGCTTATACGGGGCTTTATAAGGACAAGCCCGTATCTGTTATGGCAAGCGGAATGGGTATGCCGTCAATGGGTATATATTCGTATGAGCTTTTTAACCTCTATGATGTTGACAATATTATCCGCGTAGGAACTATCGGAGGTATCAGCGAAAAGCTTAAGCTCCGCGATATCGTTTTAGCTATCGCCTCATGTACGCCCTCAACCTATGCCGACCAGTTCGGACTTCCATGCAGACCGGCTGCCGCCGCTTCCTACAGTCTTCTTAAAAAAGCTGATGAAGCCGCCGCATCACTCGGCAAACAGGTCAATGTAGGCACAGTTCTTTGCTCTGATGTATTCTATGATGAATCAGATTCTCTTGCCGAATGGAGAAAAATGGGCGTTCTCGGAGTGGAAATGGAAAGCGCAGCATTATATTATAATGCTGCAAGGTCAGGTAAAAATGCATTATGCATCTGTACCGTTTCAGACTGTCCCCTTACAGGAGAGGAATGTACATCTGAGGAAAGACAGGATTCATTTATTGATATGGTGCTTATCGCGCTTGAAACAGCAGTTTCTTAACAGGAGAAAAGAATGAGAGAATTAGAAATAGGAAAAAATGATGCGGGACAGAGGCTTGATAAATTCCTCACCAAACGCTTTAAAAATCTTCCCCAGTCACTTATGTATAAATATATCAGAAAAAAATGCATAAAGGTAAACGGAAAAAAATGCGATATTGATACAAGACTCAATGAGGGCGATGTGCTTACCTTCTATATAAAGGATGAATTTTTTGAGGAGGTACAGGAGGAGCAGTATGATTTCCTTAAAGCTCCCTCAAAGCTTGATATCATTTATGAGGACGAAAATATCATGCTTCTCAATAAAAAGCCCGGACTTATCGTTCACCCTGATGAGAATTATCATTTTGATTCGCTTATCGGAAGGATACAGCATTATCTTTATGATAAGGGTGAATACGATCCCGCAGACGAAAGAGCCTTTGCTCCGGCTTTGGTAAACCGTATCGACAGGAATACAGGAGGAATAGTAATAGCCGCCAAAACAGCAGCAGCTCTAAGAATACTGAACCAAAAGCTCAAGGACAGAGAACTTGAAAAGCTTTATCTGTGTACGGCTGTGGGTATCTTCGATAAGAAGGAGGATATCCTTACAGCCTATCTTGAAAAAAATGAAAAGCAGAACAGAGTTTATATTTCCGATAAGCCAACCCCGAACGGAAAGCCTATAAAGACCGGCTACAGGGTGCTTGCCGAAAAAGACGGTTTCAGTCTGTTAGAGGTAAGACTTTACACCGGAAGAACACATCAGATAAGAGCTCATATGGCTC
Organism: uncultured Ruminococcus sp.; assembly: GCA_902766585.1. Classification (GTDB taxonomy): domain Bacteria; phylum Bacillota; class Clostridia; order Oscillospirales; family Acutalibacteraceae; genus UBA1213. The sequence goes on along the minus strand of CACXDV010000063.1, from coordinate 6,848 downwards.
ATATCGGTCATCCTCTGTTGGGCGACGGCAAATACGGAAAAAATGAGATAAACCGCAGAATGGGCTACAAATGGCAGGCTTTGTATTCCTATAAGCTGAGTTTCTGCTTTACTGCGGACGGAGGAGAACTGGAATATCTGAACAACAGAACATTTACCGCTCCTGATGTCTGGTTCGCGGAAAAATTCAAATAATAAAAGGGAAGTGAATCCTATGCAGGAAAATATTTGCAGTATACCGATAAATGACGTGTTTATGCCGCATGACGGCTGTCCTATGTGCAGAATGAGGGATATGCTTGAGGAGAGAAAGGCTGAATATATAACCGGCTCGGCTATGATGGAGCCAAGTGTCCGCGTTCAGACAAATGCACAGGGCTTCTGCTTCCGTCATTTTGAGATGATGGTACGCCTCGGAAAAAGACTTTCAAATGCGCTTATACTTGAAAGTCATCTTCAACAGATATCTGAGGATTTTGTTCCGAAAGTTGCTCCCAAAAAGCCCGATAAAAAGAAAATGGCAGCGCTCGGCACAATGATCTCGGACTGCTTCATCTGCCGTGATATCAAGCAGAATATGGAAAATATGGTGAGAATTGTCCATGCAATGTGGATCTCCGAGCCTGAGTTCCGCCAGCTTTATTCCGAACAGCAGTTTATATGTCTTGAGCATTTTTATCTTCTTATGAATACTGATGTAAAAGGTCTCGGCAAAAGCTATCAGCAGTTCTATGAGGCTACCTCACAGCTTACCGGAGGATATCTCGAAAAACTGAGAACTGACGTACACCATTTCTGTGCTATGTTCGACTACCGCAACGGCGGAAGCAACGATTGGGCAGGCTCCCGCGACAGCATAGAACGAAGTATCGAATTTCTTACCGGCGGCAGGATACCTGTTGACGGCGTTGATGAAGAAGAACTGAATGAAATAGGATAAAGCTTATTTTTGTCCGAATGAAAATATCGGCTGTTGTATCGCTTATGAATACAACAGCCGATCATAGTTTGCTTTAAAGTATTGTAAAAATTCTCTTTCAATTGACACATAAAAATCATTTTCTCAGGCACTGCCGTATATATTATATGGTGCGGCAGTTTTCCCTGATAAAACTGAATGTGTGAAGCGATTTCTTATGTACTGTTGACAGTTTTTGGAATGTGGGGTATAATTAAAACTAACAGAAAAGAGCGGAGGTGGAAACAATGGACGATAATCTGTATTATGAATTGGATGAGCTGATAAACGAGGGAAAATTCAATGAAGCTATTTCACTCATAGATGAGCTGGAGCCTGATGAACTCAATAATTCACTGATTCTTACAAAGGCTCATTGTCTTTCTCAGCTTGGACGATACCGTGAAGCATATAAGATACTTCAAACCAATTCAAGCGAATTTACGGAAAATGATCTGGCATATCTGATAGAGCTTGCAGGCGCTTTATTCGGTCTTCACAGATACAACTCTGCTATCAAAGCCGCAAAGCGCTGTCTTTCTCAGGACAGCAACTGTATCGAAGCATGGCTCGTTCTCTGCCTTGTCTATCAGGAAACAGGTGATACCGAAAAATTTGAACAGGCAAGCGATAATGCAAAGGATCTGGACTTTGATTCTTGGAACGATATCTTCGGTGATAAAACCGACTGCCTGCAAAGATACTCGGACGAAGAGAAAAATGCTGTGATAGATTATATCGAAAAGGTATTCGGAAATATAGACAGCTTTATCTATAAAAATGATGATCCTGACAATCCTATTTCAATTGCCGTTGTTTCTATGCCCGGAAATGACCTCTACCGTATTCTTATTACTGTCGGTCTCGGTGCTTATAAGGGCTTTGATACCTCTGATGATGAAACACTTCTTTACAGAACGGAGCTTGTTTCCTATATTCCCTGTGACATTCATTTCCGCGAATATGAGCACCTCTGTAAATGGGTATCAAATGTAATGTTCCAGTTTGCAGAAATGGTTGAGCTGGACGGTTCCTTTCTTGATGTAGGTCATACGATATCCTACGGAGGCAGTCTTGATGAAACAGTTGAATATGACGGCGTTCTTTTTCTGCCGAATTTTGAAACAGCGAATAATAACCAGCGCTGTACACTGCCGGAAGGCTATGTTATAAGCTTTTTACAGATGATACCTCTTTATGAGGAGGAACTGATATATAAAATCGAGGAGGGCTTTCCTAAGCTCACAGAAAGGCTTGTAAATGCTCTCAAGGATAATACTGATCTGATTTATCCAAGAAGAATAAATACCTGCTTAAAGCCCGGAATGAAAAAATGGGCTATTCCGCGCAGTTCACTGGAGGAGATACTTCAATGGCCGGGTTCGGACGGCTGCTTTGCAACAGACCGTATTACTGTCGATAAGGCTCCTGTCGGTATAATGTACCGCGAAAAGCCTCACAATGAATCCGACAGCGGTTGGAGATTCCTTGCAGGTGACGAGGACAGCGCCTATATGGAGGATCAGAATAATATGGAGATCCTCCGGCTTAATACAATAGCAAATTATGATCCGGCTGTAATCGAATATCTTGAATACCCTGCCGGTTCATATCTTATCAGAAAAAACAAAAACGAATTTGAACTTCGTTTCCCGGAATGTTGAATGCTTATGGAAAAATATAATCCTATCGAACACAGTATAATTACAAAATATAAAAAAACTCTCTTTCACCGCTTTGTCGGAGCAGTTAAGGATTACCGCCTTATCAGTCCGGGTGACCGGATCGCCGTCTGTATTTCGGGCGGAAAGGATTCAATGCTGCTCGCCAAGCTTATGCAGGAGCTTTCGATACATGGCGATTATCCATTTGATATGGAATTTATCGTCATGGATCCCGGCTATGCTCCGGCAAACAGACAAAGAATAATAGATAATGCCGCGCTTTTGAATATCCCGATAAAAATATTTGACACAGATATCTTTCAGAGCGTAGAAAATATAGAAAAGAACCCATGTTATCTGTGCGCAAGAATGAGAAGAGGACATCTTTACAAGCAGGCTCAGTCACTCGGCTGCAATAAAATTGCCCTCGGTCACCATTTTGATGATGTTGTGGAAACTATACTCATGGGTATGCTTTACGGCGCTCAGGTACAGACTATGATGCCGCGTATCAAAAGTACCAATTTTCCCGGAATGGAGCTTATACGCCCAATGTATTATATCCGAGAAAAGGATATTATTTCATGGAGGAATTATAATCATCTCAGCTTTCTTCAATGCGCCTGCCGCTTTACCGAAAGAAATGCTGCGGGCGACGGTATAGGAGATTCAAAGCGTCAGGAAATAAAACAGCTTATCTCTGAGCTGAAAAAGAAAAATCCTCAGGCTGATATCAATATCTTCCGAAGTGTTGAAAGAGTAAACCTGAGTACGATCATCGGTTATTACAGTGAAAATGAGGAACACAGCTTCCTTGAAAAATTTGATAAGGATATCATAAATGAAGAATAAAAATTTACTTACCTCCGCATGGTTCGTGGCGGCTGCGGCGGTATTCTGCACTATGCTCTGGGGCACAGCCTTTCCCGCCATTAAAATAGGTTACAGAGAATTTGGTATAGAGGGAAATGATGTTCCCTCTATACTTTGTTTTGCGGGAGCAAGATTCATAATTGCCGGACTTTTTGTTATTGCGGCAGGCTTTATCAGCGAAAAAAAAGACAAAAAACCTATTCTCAGGCTGCGGGATATACCTCCCGTTTCGCTGCTCAGTCTTTTTCAGACCTACGGGCAATATATGCTTCTTTATATCGGCATTGTCAATGTTTCCGGCACAAGCTCTTCGCTGTTTACATCAATGTCCACATTCGCATCAGTACTTTTATCTGCTGCGGTTTTCCGTTCGGATAAGCTCACGGTAAAAAAGCTTTCAGGCTGCATTATCGGCTTTGCGGGCATATCGGTCATGTTTATCGGCGGAGCCGGCGGCAGCTTTTCATTTTTCGGAGAGGGACTTGTTATTCTATCAAATATTTTCGGCGGTATCGGAAATGTCATAAGCAAAAAAATTTCCCCCGGCAGAACACCATCTCTTGTTTCAGGCTGGCAGCTTTTTATCGGAGGATCGGCTCTGTTTCTTTCGGGGCTTATTTCAGGCGGAACGCTGAACTTCAAATCGGTATCCTGTGTTCTGATACTTCTGTATCTCGGATTCATGGCAGGCGGTGCATTTGTTATATGGACAACGCTTCTCTTTCATAATCCTGTGAGCAGGGTAGCCGTATACAATCTGCTGATACCGGTTTTCGGAACGATGTGGTCTGCAATTTTCCTCGGAGAACAGATATTCACGCTTCGCAATCTTTGTGCTATTGTTCTTATATGCGGAGGAATATTCCTCGCACAGCAAAAACAGAAAAATAAGGAATAAAAAAAGACTGTTGTACATCAATTGCATTGTACAACAGTCTTTATTTCATTTTAGTATAAAAGTATTTGTGAAGTCAGAAATATTGCTTATGATGAATCAATTTGTGCTGTCATAGTGAAATAACAAAATGAAGCAGGAAAACAACTCAATTGTACATTGCACATTGTAAATTGAATATCAAAGTTTCATTTGGAGGTCGGTCTCCTGACTCTTTTCAACAGCAGACTTTATAAATTCGCGGAAAATGGGATGAGCGTGATTCGGACGGCTCTTGAATTCAGGATGATACTGAACGCCGATATAGAAGCGGTGGGCAGGTATCTCCACTGCCTCAACAAGAAGTCCGTTGGGTGAGGTTCCTGTAAATATCATGCCGTTTTTCTCAAAATCGGAACGGAATTCATTATTGAACTCATAACGGTGACGGTGACGCTCTGATATTTCACTTTTGCCGTATGCTCTTTCCATGATAGTATCCTTGCGTATCTTGCAGGGATATGCGCCAAGTCTCATTGTACCGCCCATATCAACGATACCCTTCTGGTCGGGCATAAGGTCAATTACCTTGTGCTTGCTTTCAGGCTCGAATTCTCCTGAATGAGCGTCACTGAAGCCTAAAACATTCCTTGCAAATTCTATTACTGCCGTCTGCATACCAAGACATATTCCAAGATAAGGGATATCATGCTCTCTTGCATATTTTGCAGCGATAATTTTTCCCTCAACGCCTCTGTTTCCAAAGCCTCCGGGTACAAGAATACCGTCAGCATCTCCTAAATATTCATCGGCAGTATAATCGGTGATAAGCTCCGTATCCACCCAATGTATATCAATGAATGCCTTGTTTTCATAGCCTGCATGACGAAGAGCCTCGGCAACAGAAAGATATGCGTCATGGAGCTGTACATATTTACCGCAAAGCGCTATTTTGACTGTCTTTTCTCTTGCAGAAATTCTGTCAAGCATTTCCTGCCATTCGCTCATATCAGGCTTCGGAGCGTCAATATGAAGCTCACGGCATACTATATCGCTGAAATTTGCCTTTTCAAGCATCATCGGCGCATTGTAAAGCACCGGTATAGTCATATTCTCGATAACACAGTCATTCTTAACATTACAGAACATTGCAATTTTCTTGAATATGCTCTTATCCTCAATAGGCTCGTCACAGCGCAGAACCATGATATTGGGATTGATACCCAGTGAACGCAGTTCCTTTGCGCTATGCTGTGCGGGCTTTGACTTATGCTCCTGACTCGCCTTAAGATAAGGTACAAGACATACATGGATAAAAAGGCTGTTTTCACTGCCCACCTCAACGCTTACCTGACGGATAGCCTCAAGGAAGGGCTGGCTCTCAATATCACCGACCGTACCGCCGATCTCGGTTATTACAACATCAGCGTCACTATCCTTGCCTACGGCATAAATAAAGGATTTTATCTCATTGGTGATATGGGGGATCACCTGAACGGTCTGTCCGAGGTAATCGCCCTTTCTCTCCTTTTCAAGAACATTTGAATATACCTTGCCTGTTGTAAGGTTGGAAAACTTATTCAGGTTTTCATCAATAAAACGCTCATAGTGACCAAGGTCGAGGTCGGTCTCCGCGCCGTCCTCGGTAACATATACTTCGCCGTGCTGATAGGGGCTCATTGTACCGGGATCTACGTTTATATAGGGATCCAGCTTCTGAGCAGCTACCTTGAGTCCTCTCGCTTTCAGAAGTCTTCCAAGTGACGCAGCCGTGATCCCCTTTCCGAGACCGGATACTACACCGCCTGTTACGAATATGTATTTCGTCTTCATAACTCGATTTCTCCTTCAAATACTGTTTCAGCCACACCTGTAAGGTATACTGTATCATCGGTGTACTCGATTTCAAGATTTCCGCCCTTAAGCTTAACCGTGATAGGCTCGCCCTTGCTGCAAAGTCCGTTTTCTACCGCTGCTACCGCAACAGCACACGCACCTGTACCGCAAGCCCACGTTTCACCCGTTCCTCTCTCCCATACGCGCATCTCGATCGTATGGTCATCTATTACCTTAACAAATTCGGCATTTACTCTCTCAGGGAACAGTTCACTGTTCTCAAACAGCGGACCGATCTTTTCAAGGTCTATCTTCTCTACATTATTGCAGAAAACAACGGCATGGGGATTACCCATTGATACGCAGGTGATATTATAATCCTCACCGCCGATAGAAACAGGCTCATTGATTATTCTTGGCTTATTGAGCGCTACGGGGATAAGATCAGACCTCAGTTCAGCCTTGCCCATATCTACCTTAAAGACATCATTTCTTCCGTCATGGCGGAATACCTTGAGCTTTTTGATTCCGCTGAGTGTTTCTATTGTAATGGTATTGCTGTTTACCATGTTATGATCGCAGAGGTATTTTGCTATGCAGCGTATACCGTTGCCGCACATCTTGCCTTCACTGCCGTCAGCGTT
>CACXDV010000062.1 GCA_902766585.1 uncultured Ruminococcus sp. | reverse complement strand
TTAAGCTCACAGCAAAGGCATCAGGCGGCACAAGCCCCTATACCTACACCTATCGTTACAGAAAGAGCGGAACAACTTCCTGGAAGTGTGTCGGCTCAGCAAATGTAACAACAGCTACAAAGAGCTTCTCACTCAGCACAGCAGGTACTTATGAGGTTCAGGTTCTTGTTAAGGATTCTACAGGCAAGGTAGCCTCCAAAGATTTTTCACTTGTTGTAAAGACATCCGGTTCAACCGCACTTGCAAACAACTCTACAGTTAGTGCAACAAGCGTTTCAGCCGGCACGAAGGTCACTCTTACAGGTAAGGTATCAGGCGGTACAAGCCCCTATTACTATACCTTTGAGTATATGAAGCCGGGTTCTTCCGATTATACTCTTATCGGTTCAAGAAACAGCACAACTGTAAAGACAGCTTCCTTTGTACCTCAGACAGCAGGAACATATGTTGCAAGAATACTTATCAAGGATGGCAGCGGTAAGGTTGTTTCAAAGAAATATGAAGTGAAGGTTTCAGGCTCATCTTCAGCTCTTGTAAACAACTCTACAATTAGTACTGCATCTATTACCCTTGGCGGCTCTGCAAAGCTTACAGGTAAGGCTTCGGGCGGTACATCACCCTACAACTACACCTATCAGTATAAGCTGTCATCAGCAAGCACATGGGCTACACAGGGAACAAAGAACGGTACAGCTACAACTGCTACACTTTCACCCAATACCAAAGGTACCTATAATGTCAGAGTTATTATCAAGGACAGCACAGGTGCTGCTCAGACAAAGACATTTACACTTAAGGTTACATGATCTTCTTTCTGAAGAATAGAATCAGATAGTTTTACATCCGGGAACGGCCGTACAATTACTTGTACGGCTGTTTCTTTTTGCAAAAAAAGCAAGGTGTACAAATATGATTTTTTGATTCTGTCATATTAACGGTTATACTTCATACTGGGAACTAAAATTTGTTATGTACAATAAAACAAACGTTAATACGACGAATTATTTATTATTCTCTGAGCAGAATATGCCGAAGCTATCATGTAATATAATAGCAGTGTTGTTTTTTTGAACCATGAAGCATAGGTACTGTTAAGCACAGATAACGGGATGGGAAGCCTTAAATGCAGGTCTGAGGCTTGTCTGATGCTGTATTTTTTATGTAATAAGAATACGGAGCAAAAAAGCCCAACCCCTATATAATGTGTATCAAAATTGTGCAAAACGCTATATATTGTGTTTTGAGCCAAAATTGTTGCATTTTTAGATTGACATTTACAGTCCGTTGGGGTACAATAATAATCAGCCGCTTATAATGCTTTCAAGCTAACGCTTAACATAAAATAATAATTGGAGATGATGAAATGAGAATAATTAAGCGTAACGGCTCAGAGGAGATCTTTGATATCGGCAAGATCATTGCTGCTGTGGCAAAGGCAAATGCAGCAACGGAATCCGGAAAGATCACCGAAGAGCAGATAAAGGACATTGCCGGCTATGTTGAATACAAATGCTCAAAGATGGACAGAGCAGTGTCTGTTGAAGAAGTTCAGGATATGGTAGAGGATCAGATAATGGCAAAGGGTGCGTTCCAGCTTGCCAGGAACTATGTGCTTTACCGTTATAACCGTTCGCTTGTACGTTCTTCAAATACAACAGATGATAAGATACTGACGCTTATCGAGTGCAATAATGAGGAAGCAAAGCAGGAGAATTCAAACAAGAATCCTACAGTCAACAGTGTTCAGCGTGACTATATGGCAGGAGAGGTCAGCAAGGATCTTACAAAGCGAATCCTTTTGCCCCAGGAGATAGTAGAAGCGCATGAAAAGGGTATCATACACTTCCATGACGCTGATTATTTCGCTCAGCATATGCATAACTGTGACCTTGTCAATCTTGAGGATATGCTCCAGAACGGCACTGTTATCAGCGAGACGCTTATAGAAAAGCCTCACAGCTTTTCTACTGCATGTAATATAGCAACACAGATAATAGCTCAGGTTGCGAGCAACCAGTACGGCGGACAGAGCATAAGCCTTACGCATCTTGCTCCATTTGTACAGATATCCCGTGAAAAGATAAAGCGTGAATATCTTGAAGAGCTTAAGGAACTTGATTTAGATATACCTGATGAAAAGGTAGATGCTATTGTTGAGGAGCGTCTTAAGAAGGAGATAACAAAGGGCGTACAGACAATACAGTATCAGGTAGTAACACTGCTCACAACAAACGGACAGGCTCCCTTTGTTACTGTATTCATGTATCTTAATGAGGCACGCAACGAGAGGGAGAAAAAGGATCTTGCAATGATCATCGAGGAGACTCTCCGCCAGCGTTATATAGGTGTTAAGAACGAGGCAGGCGTATGGATCACTCCTGCATTCCCGAAGCTTATATATGTTCTTGAAGAGGACAACATCCACGAGGGTGACAAGTATTATTACCTTACAGAGCTTGCTGCAAAATGTACGGCAAAGCGCATGGTTCCCGATTACATTTCCGAGAAGGTAATGCTCAGGAATAAGATAGACAAAAACGGTGACGGACACTGCTATACCTGCATGGGCTGCAGAAGCTTCCTTACACCGTATATAGATGAAAACGGAAAACCGAAATATTACGGCAGATTCAACCAGGGCGTTGTTACTGTAAATCTTGTTGACATCGGTCTTAGCGCAAATAAGGATATGGACGAATTCTGGAAAATATTTGATGAACGTATGGAGCTTTGTCACCGTGCGCTTCGCTGCCGTCACGAAAGACTTCGCGGTACTCTTTCCGATGCAGCACCTATACTGTGGCAGTACGGCGCAATTGCCCGTCTTAAGAAGGGCGAGACAATAGACAAGCTTCTTTACGGCGGATATTCTACTCTTTCACTTGGCTATGCAGGTCTTTGGGAATGTGTATACAGTCTCAACGGCAAAAAGCTCACTGAGAAAGAGGGCAAGGAGCTCGGTCTTCAGATAATGAAGAAGCTCAATGAATACTGTGCAAAATGGAAGGCAGCAGAAAAGATCGACTACAGTCTTTACGGTACTCCGCTTGAGAGCACAACCTATAAGTTTGCAAAGAGCCTTCAGAAGCGTTTTGGCATAATAGAAGGCATAACCGATAAAAACTATATTACCAACAGCTATCATGTTCATGTTACCGAGGAAATAAACGCATTTGATAAGCTTAAGCTTGAGTCTGAGTTCCAGGCACTTTCACCCGGAGGAGCTATATCTTATGTTGAGGTACCTGATATGCAGCAGAACATTCCGGCTGTAATGCAGGTAATGCAGTTCATTTATGATAATATCATGTATGCGGAGCTTAATACCAAGAGCGATTATTGCCAGGTATGCGGCTATAACGGTGAAATTCAGATCGTAAGGAATAAAGATGGCAAGCTTATATGGAGATGCCCGTCCTGCGGAAATACAGATCAGAATAAGATGAATGTAGCTCGCCGTACCTGCGGCTATATCGGTACACAGTATTGGAATCAGGGCAGAACACAGGAGATAAAGGAAAGAGTTCTTCACCTTTCAAATCATGCCTTGACACGCTGCTGATAAACAGATCGTAAGTTCAAAAGCCACTCAATCCGGAATGATGGTTGAGTGGCTTTGTTTGAATATGGAGGCGGTAAAATGCATTTAGGAGAGATAATAACATCAGATTGTGCCAATGGAACGGGAATAAGGGTAAGCATATTCGTATCAGGCTGCACTAATAAATGTAAGGGCTGCTTTCAGCCGCAGACATGGGATTTTGAATACGGCAAGCCTTATACACCTGAAATAGAGGAATTTATTATGACGGAGCTTTCCAAGCCGTATTATAAAGGGTTGACGATACTTGGCGGAGAGCCGTTCGAGCAGAGCAATCAGAGAGAGCTTGTAAAGCTGATACGCAGAGTAAAGAAAGAGCTTCCGGATAGGGATATATGGATGTATACAGGCTTTACATACGATAAGGATCTTGTTGAGGGCGGATGCCGTTATATTGAGTGTACAGATGAGATACTTGACAGTATTGATATTCTTGTGGACGGGCGTTTTGTTCTGGAGCTTCGTAATATAATGCTTAATTTCAGAGGCTCGGAAAATCAGAGAATAATTGATATGAAAAGCACAAGAAAAAGCGGAGAGGTTGTTTTATCCCCGCTGAATGACTGATTGTATTATACAAAAAAAATGTCATTTTTTTAACAAAGTGCTGAAATTAGACGAAAAAGAAATAAACTGTATACTTTTTTCCAAAAAGGTATTATAATAATAAAAGTGTATTTAAAAAAGATATAATTTATGCTGTATAGTGGAATATATGGCAAGGGGGATAAAAACAGGAGTATGAAACCAAAATTAATTTTTGGGAAAAAGAACAGTTTAATAATTTTGATTTTTTGTATGGTTATAGCTTTTTCTCTTATTCTATCCGGAGCCTTTTTGATATCGAGATTTTTTACATTGTCCGGACAGCAGATAATTGAGATGACAAAACCCAATGAATCATCAATTGCAGCCAGTCCGAAGAAGCATAAGCCGGATCTGCGTAAGCTTGTCGCGCCAATGAAGATAACCTTAACATTTGAAAAGAAAAATGAAGTGCTTGATGGAAGCAAGCTTGTTACATGGCTTGAGAAGGATGAAGACGGTGATTATTCGGTATCTGATGATAAGGTAAGGGATTATGCCGCAAAGCTTTCGGAAAAATACAGCACCTATAAGGCATACATTCCATTTACAACAAGCTGGGGCGAGAAAATAGAGGTATATAATAAAAGCTTTGGCTGGATATTTGATGAGGATTATGCTGTAACTGAGCTTACAGATATGATAATGAATCAAAGATCAGAAAGTATCGTTTTGACGGATAACAGCGAAAAAAGCAAAAAATGGTGGCTTCGTATAGCCGGTCCGTATTCTGTAAAGAGTGATTTTGGAAATACCTATGCTGAGGTAAGCATCGACAGCCAGTATATGTGGATGTATAAGGACGGCAAGAAGGTACTTGAAACAAGTGTTGTAACAGGTAATCCTAATATGGGAAATGATACTCCGAAGGGGCTTTACAGGGTATATTCAACGGCAAGGGATACTGATCTGTACGGTCCGGGATATAATATCACAGTATCCTATTGGATGGCATTCAATGATGATATTGGCTTCCATGATGCCACATGGCAGGATGAATTTGGCGGTGACGTATATCTTACAAACGGTTCGCATGGCTGCGTAAATTTGCCGCTGTACGCTGCGGAGAAACTGTACGGATATGTACGGATAAATATGCCCGTATATGTATACTGAGAGAGGATCGTCCGTAAGGGCGGTTCTTTTTTATTAAAAAAACAGGAGTCTGAATCGCTCAGACTCCTGTAATTATTTATCAGTCATTTTTTTCGGAATAATGATAGGTTTTTTCAAGCAGCATATCCTTGACCTTCATCAGTCGGGTACGGCTGCTTCTGTCATTTTCTTCAAGCTTCATAGCAATATATTTTATAGTTTCCTCATACCTTGGGATCATAACGTGCTCAAGTGAATTTACACGCCGTCTTGTTCTTTCGATTTCGGCAGCCATAAGTTCACAGCTTTTTTCGATCTCAGCAAGTCTGATGAGGTCGGGAAGAAGCTCTTTCAGTGACATTACAGCATCATCAAGCTCAAAGGAGGTGAAAGCGAAGCCGTAGGGGAAGATATCCCCTTGTTCCGGACTGCTGTCAACACCCGAGAAAACAGGAACGTCAACGCTCATGATATTTTTATAATCAATATCCACTCCTGTCTGCTGTTTTGAGGACATAAGAGAAGAATCGAGAGCCTGTTTGCTCATTACTGCGCCGGCATTAACGAAATGTGCATTTGAATCAACAAGAGCGGCTTCTACCTTGTCACGAAGACGTTTATTCTCCTGCACAAGCTCAATGAACTGTCTCATAAGCTCATCGCGTTTATCCTTGAGCATCTTATGACCTCTTCTTGCAGTCTGGAGCTGTTTTTTAAGCTTGGTCATCTGCATTCTGGTGGGATTAACATTCATAATAGCCATATAAATATCCCTCCGGGTTTACTTGCCGTAATATTCATCAAGCATATCGTCCTTAATACGCTTAAGCTCGCTTCTGGGGAGAATATGAAGAAGCTTCCAGCCTGTATCAAGGGTTTCCTCAATAGTCCTGTTGGTATTATAGCCCTGAGAAACATATTCTCTTTCAAAAGCCTCGGCAAATTCAGCATATTTCTTATCAATATCCGTAAGAGCAGCTTCACCGAGAACGATCATAAGCTCTCTTGCATCCTTGCCTCTTGCATAAGCGGAGAAGAGCTGGTTCATTGTTGCTGCATGATCCTCTCTTGTTCTGCCCTTGCCGATACCCTTGTCTTTAAGACGGGAAAGTGAGGGGAGAACGTCAATAGGAGGAGTAATACCCTTGCGATAAAGCTCACGGCTGAGGATTATCTGTCCCTCTGTGATGTAGCCTGTAAGATCGGGGATAGGATGAGTTTTATCATCCTCAGGCATTGTAAGGATAGGAATAAGGGTAATAGAGCCTGCCTTGCCCTTTTGTCTGCCTGCTCTTTCATAAAGAGTTGCAAGGTTAGTATACATATAACCGGGATAGCCTCGTCTGCCGGGAACCTCTTTTCTTGCTGCTGAAACCTCACGGAGAGCGTCGGCATAGTTGGTGATATCGGTCATAATAACAAGAACGTGCATACCCATATCGAAGGCTAAATATTCAGCTGCAGTAAGAGCCATACGCGGAGTAGCGATACGCTCGATAGCAGGGTCATTAGCAAGATTGACGAACATTACAGTTCTGTCGATAGCGCCTGTTTCCTTGAAGGACTGAACGAAGTAATCGGATTCCTCATATGTGATACCCATTGCAGCGAATACAACGGCGAACTGTTCATTCTTACCGCGTACAGCAGCCTGTCTTGCGATCTGAGCTGCAAGCTGAGCATGGGGAAGACCTGAAGCTGAGAAAATAGGAAGCTTCTGTCCTCTTACGAGAGTATTAAGACCGTCAATAGCAGAAACGCCTGTCTGAATGAATTCCTGAGGATAGTCACGGGCAGCCGGATTCATAGGCGTACCGTTGATATCCAGACGCTTTTCGGGAATGATGGCAGGACCGTCATCGATCGGGTTGCCAAGACCGTCAAATACTCTTGACAGCATATCACCCGACACGGGCAGTTCCATGGACTTACCGATAAAACGCACCTTTGACTGTGCAAGATTGATACCCGCAGCAGAATCAAAAAGCTGTACAAGCGCATTACTGCCGTTAACCTCCAACACCTGACAGCGGCGGATCTCGCCGTTGGGAAGCTCGATCTCACCAAGCTCGTTATAGGTGACCCCCTCAACGTCGCTTATCATCATCAGAGGACCTGCTACCTCCTTGATTGTACGGTATTCCTTTGGCATCAGTCCTCACTCCTTTCGATAACGTCTTTGATTTCTTTATCAAGAATCGCACTGATCGAGTCAAACTCCTCATCAATGTTTTTCTCGTCCTCATATTTCAGTCTGCCGATACGCTCTCTGACGGAAATATTGACAAGGAGGTCAATATCTGCACCGTCCTTCAGAGCTTCCACGGATTTATCATAGCACAGGAGAATAGCTCTCATCATGAGAACC
>CACXDV010000061.1 GCA_902766585.1 uncultured Ruminococcus sp. | reverse complement strand
TTTATTACAGGTGGTATATGGTATCTCTACCTCTGTTGCATTGAAGGAATCAATGAGCTTTGCTGCTCCTCTCGTCATAATAGAAACGTCCTTGAGCTTATCCTTTTCGACAAACTGTGATGCGGTCTTTTCCATGCAGGCAACAAAACCGCGCATGAATGCCTCGGAATAACGGTCTGAACGGTAATCGCAGGCAAACAATACCTTACCCTTTCTTATTGCAACATTAATATTAAGAGGAGCTTTGGCATCACTGAGTTTCAGGGAGATGATTTCCGCATCATATCCGCCGATGCTTGAGAAGGCAAATCCTTCTCCCTGATATGCGAACATAATATCTGCGGGAATATCATACGCCCTTGAAATTTCGGCAAAGGAATAGATATCATTTTCCATACTGCCGATAAGCTGTTCGCCTGTCGCCTTTACAAGCTCGGATATTCTTACATCACCATCCAGCGAACAGTAAACAGGGAAGGTCTTTACAAGCATTGTAACAGCGCGTGAAAGACGGGAATCGTTTCTGCCGTTATATATAGTTGTATATACTGCTTCGGTCTTGTAATTGTATTTTGCGAGAACAAATGCAAATACCGAATTGAAGAATGCATTCAGGGTAACACCCTGTTTTTCGCACCATGCCTTTATTGCGGAAAGGTCGATAGCTGACGGTACTTTAAACTGTCCGGAGGATTTTTCCTTTCCATCAACGTCCCTTGAGGGCAGGAAATCGGAATCTGTGCCATTGAAAAGCTTGTCATAATATGCCCTTGCTTTTTCATAGCTGTCGCTGCTTCTTGCCTTTTCCTCAGCCAAAGCTGCCTCAAAGCCGGAGTAGTTCTCTGTTTCAAGTACGGCTCCGCCATAGGCTGCATTTATATCTTCAATTATGACAGCTTCACTCGTTCCGTCACAGATGATATGATGAAATTCAAGATAAAGATAATTTCCCTCTTTAGTTCTGTATATCTTAATGCGGTATAAACGGCTGTCAACAAGCTCAAACGGCTTAACAATATCATCAGGCAGCCTGTCTGCTTCTATCAGTTCGACAACAGGAGCCGCACTGTCATTCCTGCGCGCACGGATATCTCCGCTGTCATTCAGGAACAGCTCAGTTTTTACATACGGATGAGCGTTTATCATCGCTTCTGCCGCTGCTTTAAGCTTATCGGTATCGACCTTATCCGAAAGCTTGAACAGGAAGGGGATATTGTATGCGGTAGATTCGGGATTTGCAACACATTCAACAAAAATTCCGCTCTGAGTCTGCGTTATCGGATAATCGTCCTGCAGTCCGAAGGTCTCCGCGGATTCGCTTTCTGCAAAGAATTTCTCAAGAGACTGTATTGTGTTGTGTTCACGAAGATCCTTTATAGTAACGGGGACATCAAATGCTGAAGAAAGCATAACATTCAGCTTGATAGCTCCGATAGATGTAAGTCCTGCATCGAATATATCGTTTGTTATACCGAAGGCAGTTGTACCTATTACATTTGCAATGCAGTCAAAAATGGTTTTCTGTGTTTCATTCTGCGGCGGTACTGTGTTTTCTGCCTTCTTTTCCGGCTTGGGAAGAGCGCGCTTATTGACCTTCTGATTCTGATTCAGGGGAATATGGTCTATCTGCATCGTAACAGCCGGAACCATATATGCAGGCTTATCCTTTTTGATAAATTCCGCAAGCGCGTCAATGTCCACCGGTTCATCAGAAACAATGTAAGCCGCAATATACTTGCCGCCTCCTGTTTCGTCAAAAGCCTGAACGGTAGCGTCCTTTATGCCGGGGAATTTACGGATAATGCCCTCGACCTCAGTAAGCTCGATACGGAAGCCCCTGACCTTGACCTGTCCGTCGTTCCTTCCGATGAAGTCCATGATCCCTCCCCTGAGAATACGGACAATATCTCCCGTCCGGTAAGCTTTTTCATATCCGGCTTCATCCGAGAACGGATTGCGGATAAATACCTCTGCGGTCTTTTCAGGACGGTTAAGATATCCTCTGCTGACCTGATGACCGGCAACTACAAGCTCGCCGGGAATACCAAACGGCAGACGGTTCATATTTTTGTCAACAACATACTGCTTCATATTGCAGTTCTGCTGACCGAGCGGAACACGCCTGTAAAGCTTATCAACAGTATAAATATGCGTACAGATCGTACACTCTGTAGGACCGTAGGCATTGAGAAGACGGAATCTGGGAGCAGCAACAGGCACAAGCTTTTCTCCGCCTACAATAAGAACGTGCGGATACTCGGCATCAGGGAACAGATCGGCATACTGTCTTCCCACCTGAGTTGTCATAAAGCCGTGTGTGATCTTATTGGCATAGAAATAGTTCTTTATCGCAACAAGGTCAAGACGTATTTCCTCGTCTATGATATGCAGCTGACCTCCTGAGAGAAGAACAGGGTACATTTCTATCATATGAGCGTCAAAGCCGTAGCTTGCATAGCCGGAAGCACGGCTGTTTTCATTGAAATTCTGTCCCCTTATATACAGATCACAGAATGCACAAATATTATGGTGCTCTATCATTACACCCTTGGGAACACCGGTAGAGCCTGATGTATAAAGCAGAATAAACAGGTCGTCCGGCGAGGGATTCTCTGTTATCCTTTCAGCATCCGGAAGTGACGGTATCTCATCGGTATAAAGAACAGGTCCGGTGTAATTCGGAAGCTTTTCCATAAGACTGCGTTCAGCGATAAGATATTTTGCATCGGCATCCTTTATCATAAATTCAAGACGCTCGGAAGGATAACTCGGATCAAGCGGCTCATAGCCTGCGCCTGATTTGAGTACACCTAAAGCAGCAATGGGCATATACTCACATCTTGGGATAATAACAGATACCGCCTGATTTTTTTCTATTCCCTTATTTTTGAGGAATGAGGCAATATTCTCTGTTATGCGGTCAACCTCCCTGTAGGTATAGGAACGGTCAAGGTAGACAACTGCGATATTATCCGGCGTTTTCTCAGCCTGACGGCGGAAGAGAGTTACTGCATCAGTTACCTCATAGTCATGGGGATAATTATTGACTGCTTCAAGCACTGCCTCCGTCTGCTCATCAACAAGCTGGATCTCATTGGTGTTTTCCTTTCTTGAGAACTCAGCGAGCGCACGTTCATAGGCTTCAAGCATATCCTCCATGAATCCCTCAGTGAATGCTTCGCTATCATAGGAAATATGATATCTGAGCCTGTCGCCGTCGGGATAAATGATGAATTCAAGCTTTGCTTTTTCTTCCTCAAAGACAAGCGGTACATCCTCTGCCTTATCTCCGCAAAAATCAAATTCACTGC
>CACXDV010000060.1 GCA_902766585.1 uncultured Ruminococcus sp. | reverse complement strand
TCATTACTGAATATGCCTCATCATATGTAAGGTCTTCCTTATTTACGATTTTTACTATTGCTTCTTTTATCATTATAAACAACTCCCCGTTTTATTTTAATGTACAATGTGCAATTAGTGGTTAATAAAGCTTTTAAGCATTTTCGTTCCTTCCGGTGTCATAATCGACTCCGGGTGAAACTGCACTCCGAAAATATCAAGCTCTTTATGCTGAACAGCCATTATCTCACCGTCGTCCGTTTCAGCCGTAATTTTCAGACATTCCGGCAGCGTTGCTCTGTCGGCAGCAAGCGAATGGTACCTTGCGACCTTTGTCCTCACAGGACATGAGGAAAAAAGAGTACTGTCCGTATCAAGCGTAACAAAAGACTGCTTGCCGTGCATAAGCTGCTTCGCATAGATTATTTCCGCGCCGAACGCATGACAGATAGCCTGATGTCCGAGGCAGACACCAAGAATAGGTATCTCTCCTCCAAGCTCCTTAACAACGTCAATTATCACACCCGCATTTTCAGGTCTGCCCGGTCCCGGTGAAAGTATTATCCTGTCGGGAGAAAGTGCCCTTATCTCCTCAACCGTCATCTCATCATTCCTTATGACCTTTATATCCGGTTCAATGCTTCCGATAAGCTGATAAAGATTATATGAAAAGCTGTCATAGTTATCTATAAGAAGTATCAAAGCTCATCCACCTCCCTTGCAAGCTCTAAAGCCTTTAATGCTGCCCTTGCCTTGTTGATGCATTCCTGATATTCCTTTTCGGGATCAGAATCCGCAACGATACCTGCTCCGCTTCTTACAAATACCTTACCGTTTTTCTTGTATGCGATACGGATAGCGATACAGGTATCCATATTTCCCGTAAAATCAATATAGCCTATTGCCCCGCCGTAAATTCCTCTTTTATTGTTCTCAAGCTCTGCAATAAGCTGGCAGGCTCTTATCTTCGGCGCGCCCGAAAGCGTTCCGGCAGGCAGTACTGCCTCAATAGCGTCAAAGGCATCCTTATCCTCCCTTATGATACCCCTTACCGTAGAACCGATATGCATTACATGAGAAAATCTTTCTATCGAGTGGAGCTTTTCAACCTCTACTGTACCGAATCGGCTTATCTTTCCTAAATCGTTTCTTCCGAGGTCAACAAGCATATTATGTTCGGCAAGCTCCTTTTCATCTGCAAGCAATTCCTTTTCAAGTGCCTTGTCCTCGTCCTCTGTCCTTCCTCGCGGACGTGTTCCGGCAAGAGGAAAGGTATGAAGCACACCGTTTTCAAGCTTAACAAGCGTTTCGGGCGAAGCGCCTGCTACCTCCACATCCGTTCCCGCAAAGTAAAACATATACGGCGAAGGATTTATGGTACGAAGCACACGGTAGGTATTCAGCAGGCTGCCCTCAAACGAAGCACTCAGCCGGTTGGAAAGAACTATCTGGAAAATATCTCCCTCCCGTATATAATGCCTTGCTTTTTCGACCATAGCGCAATACTGCTCCTTATCGAAAAGAGGCGTAACCTCGCCTGAAAGAACTCCGGGCTTTTCATCTGCCTTCTCACCGTTTCTGATAAGAGAAGCAAGATTTTTCAGCTCCAGAACAGCTTTGTTGTAATTGACCGTGATATCGTCAAGCCTCATATTGACAATAAGTATCATTTTCTGTCTGACATTGTCAAAGGCAATAAGACGGTCAAAGAGCATCAGGTCAACGTCCTTGAACTGCTCGTTATCCTCTGTACCGCATCTGACGCGGGGTTCGCTGTAGGCAAGATAGTCATATGAAAAGTACCCCACAAGTCCGCCTGTGAACGAAGGCAGGTAATCAAAATGCGGACTTCTGTAATTTGAAAGAAGCTTCCTGAGAAAGCCCGACGGATCATCTGTTGTAAGGCTGATATCGCCCGCCTTCAATTCTCCGTCACGGCAGGTTATCTCCATTTTCGGTTCAAAGCCGAGGAAGGTATATCTGCCCCAGGTATCGTCTGCCTGAGCAGATTCAAGCATAAAGCAGTGAGTGGAAACATTTTTAAGTATCCGCATCACCTCTATCGGAGTGATAAAATCCGACATAAGCTCACAGCTCACCGGAACAACATCATATTTCCCCTGTTCTGAAATTCGGGTTATTTCCTCTACGGTTGGTCTGAACTTCATTTTTCTGTCCTCCTAAAAAATAAAAATCCTTGACAAAGGTAATTATACCTTTGTCAAGGACGAATAAACATACTATCCGCGGTGCCACCTTGATTCACGGTTCCCGTGCTCTTAGCAGGATACAATAATATCCCCGGCAAAAT
>CACXDV010000059.1 GCA_902766585.1 uncultured Ruminococcus sp. | reverse complement strand
ATGTTGCATCGGTCAGAAACGGTGTAATAAGCGGACTTAAAGCAGGTTCAGCAGTTATTACCGCTGCCGACCTTACAGGCAAGGCTAAGGCTTCCTGCAATGTTACAGTAGCTTCTGTACCTACAAGCGGAGTAAGTCTTTCGAGGTATTCTGCAAGCACAACAGCAGGCAAGACTATTTATATTCAGGGCTATTCTTCTAATTATGCAGCATGGGGAACAAGTGATTCAAATATCGCTACCGTATGCAATGGTTTTATTCTTACAAAGAATCCGGGTAAGGTAGGTATAACCTATACCGATACCAACGGACACAGAGTTCTTTGTGCAGTAACAGTTTACGATGCGGATCCAATCAAGTTTACATATTCATCTCCTAATTCAGCAGTTCTTAATTCTGATGTTACACTTACAGCGATAACAGATAAGACAAGGACAGCAGTCAGATTCGTAGTTGAGGTTGACGGAAAGAATGTATGTATCAATGCCAAAGAGAAAAAGGCAGAAGGCGATACATATGTCTGGACAGGCAAGTTCAAACCGACAGTAGCAGGTACTATCAAATACAAGGCTTATTCATATAAGAATAATAAGTGGGAAACAAGTAAAGATGGAACATCCGATATTTATGTTTCCTCAAAGACAGATTCCAAAACAACAGGACTTGAAAGACTTCGTGCAAGCGATGAGGTCATCAGATTCATCGGCGATAAAGAAGGCTTTGTAAATGTTGTTACATATGATACTCTTGCAAATAACCTTCCTACATTGGGACATGGCTATGTTGTATGGGAAGGACAGTGCTTCTATGACAATATTACAAAGGGCGAAGGCTATGCGCTTCTTGTTAAGGCTGTCAACGAAGAAAATTATGCAAGAGAAGTAAACGATATGCTGATAAAGAATAATGCAAGATTCAATCAGCAGCAGTTTGATGCACTTGTATCCTTCTCATATAATCTCGGAACCGGATGGACCTATTCATCTGATCTCAAGAATATAGTTCTTAATTCTTATGGTACTGTTTCAAACGGATCGACTGTAACAGGTATTGTAAGCGCAAACGGCGGACTTAATCTCAGAAAGAGCTATACAACTTCATCAGATGTCATTAAAACAATGAATAACGGAGACAAAGTAACGCTTGTATCAACTCAGAAGTATAACGGCGTATGGTATAAGGTCAAGACCTCTGACGGAAAAGTTGGTTATTGCAGCGGTACATATCTTAATCTTGTAACCGGAACAACAACAGGTCGTGATCTCAGCTATGTAAACCGTAATGCTCTTATTAATGAAATGCTTGCATATCATCATGCTTGCGGTGTTTGCTATTATGGATTGCTTTACAGACGCTGTGATGAGCTTGAAATGTTCCTCTATGGCGATTATGCTCCTGACGGATATAAGGACAAATATGGTTTCCCGAGTCCGCATTGTTTATCATTCTGATTTAATTAGGGTGGCTTAAATGCCGCCCTATTAAATTTTATAAATTATTCAGAGGTGTTTATTATGAGTGAAAAAAAGATAGGATTTATCGGCGCAGGAAATATGGCTACGGCTATAATCAACGGTATCCTTACAAACAAGGCAAAAGCAGCTGAGGATATTTCTGTTTTTGATCCGGATGCTTCAAAATGCGAGGCTATGGCAAAAAAGGGAGTAGGCTGTGCTCAGTCAGGAGCAGAGCTTGTTGGAAAATCAGATATTGTTGTTCTTGCAGTAAAGCCGCAGAATTATGATGAGGTACTCAGTGCCGTAAGTGTAGCCGCATCGGAGACTACAATATTTGTAACGATTGCAGCCGGTATATCAATTGAATATGTTCGCAAGGGTTTGGGAAAGAATTGTCCTATGGTAAGAGTAATGCCAAATACTCCTCTTCTTCTTGGCAAGGGCGCAACAGCAATGTGCCGCTCCGAAAATATCAGCGATGAGGATTTTGATGAGGTATATAAGATGTTCGCACTTTCAGGAGATGTCGCTTTGCTTCCTGAGGAGCAGATGAATGCGATTATAGCCGTAAACGGAAGCAGTCCCGCTTACATATATCTTTTTGCCAAGGCTATGGTCGATTACGCTGTTTCAGTAGGTATTGACGGAGCAACAGCGCTTTCGCTTGTATGCAAGACATTTGAGGGCAGTGCAGAAATGCTTCGTTCGAGCGGAGATACACCTGAACAGCTTATTGAAAAGGTCTGCTCAAAGGGCGGTACAACAATTGAAGCAATGAATGTGCTTCGTGACAGCAAGGTGCCTGAGGCAATTATTGAGGCAATGGCTGCATGCACAAGAAGAGCAGAGGAGCTTGGAAGATAAATCATTTTACAAAATAATTGATTCGGGAATGTGTTTACTTGTTGTTTTTGTAGTATTTTGAATATTTTCAACAAAAAAACGCGTTATTTCTTGACATACCAATTTTTATATCGTATAATCAGAAAGGAAAAAAGCAATTCCCTAAATTCTAATTAGTAGGAGGAAATGTGAAATGTTTTGTAAAAACTGTGGTGCCCATATGGAGGATTCCTATAATGTATGTCAGAACTGCGGCACAAGAAAAGGTCTTGGTGTAGCTTTCTGTGACAAGTGCGGTGCAGTCCGTCAGGCAGGCATGGCATTCTGTCAGAATTGCGGTGCAAAAATGGAGGATACTCCGGTTGCTTCTCAGGCTTCAACACCTTATTCTCAGCAGACAACAGCACAGCAGTTCCAGAGCAATGCTTCTGTTAATAATCAGCAGTATATGCCTGCAAAGCTTTATTGCAGAAACTGCGGCAAGCAGATGATGAATAATCAGGCTATATGCACTGCCTGCGGTGTAAAGAAAGGCGATGGAAATTCATTCTGTCCTCATTGTGCTGCTCCTGTTTCCAATCCCCAGCAGGTTGCTTGTACAAGTTGCGGTATGAGCCTTGTTAAGGCATTTGATTTCGGTGCATATATCAATGAATTCGGCAAGAATTTTGCTTCTGTTTTCTCAGGTGATATTCTTGGCAATCTTCTTGAGTATGGCGCAAATCTTCTCAGCTTTCTTACATTTGTTTTTTCTTTCCTTCCCTGCGTTACATTTACAGTAAGCGCATTTGGTTATTCGGAATCAGATTTACATAACATTTATTACCTTTCCGGTTTCGGTGGCTTCCTTTTCCTTGTAGCATTTTTGTTCTCTATTGCAAGGTTCGTACCCCATGTAAAGAATTTTATCGAGAGTAATGAAATGTTCAAAAAGTTTGCAGTATTTGTAACACCTGCACTTATGGTTGTTGGATTTATTTTCACACTTATCGGTCTTATTCTTGGCAATATCGGTGCATCGATCGGTTCCGCTGCTTATGCAGGACTTGCAAAGGGTATTGTTTATTACAATTTCCTTGGATGGATCTTTATAATCTTTATTCTTGCTTCTGTAGTTTCAGCAATTCTTTGCTTCCTCAGAAAGCAGGGTGTAGTTAAATTCTGATAAATGATTTTTCAGACCGTCGTTGATTCGGCGGTCTTTTTTTGTATGCTGAAACATATATTATTTTATTGGCATTTATAATATGATACATTATTATTACTTTGCTTACTTTTTTACAAATGTGTACTATAAAATGTAATCGTAAAGAATAGTTTTTT
>CACXDV010000058.1 GCA_902766585.1 uncultured Ruminococcus sp. | reverse complement strand
CGGATATGGCGGAATTGGCAGACGCGCTAGCTTCAGGTGCTAGTCTTCGCAAGGAGGTGCAGGTTCAAGTCCTGTTATCCGCACTCAAAATGCTCTTCATGTTTATCATGGAGAGTTTTTTTATTTATATAGAAGCTTTTTTAATAGTTAATTTAATAACATATTATACAGATTATTCCATTTATTCACAAATATAATTGAAAGATATATCATTGACAGGTACAAGGTTTCATGCTATAATTGGTAAGGTGATTTTGATAATAGGTTTAAAAGGTAATGTATAATATTTCCTGATCCTAAAGTAAGACAAAGGAGTAATGAAATGTTCAGATCAAAAAAGGAAAAGCCTGTAGTTAAGAGCCTTTGCAGTATTGCAGATCCTAATGCTCCGTTTAATTATGTTGAGGCTTATAAGATGCTTTGCACTAACATAGAATTCCTCAGAGCGACACAGAAGTGTAAGAATATAATGATAACCTCTACACTTGCAAATGAGGGAAAAACAAATATTTCTGTAAACCTTGCGCTCACACTCTCAGGTTATAATAAGAGTGTATGTCTGGTTGAATGTGACCTCAGACGTCCTACAGTACATCGTTTTATTGCTTCTAACAAGAATTCATACGGTCTTACAAACGTACTTAAGGGACAGGTTGAGTTAAGCTCGGTTCTTCATAAGGTAAGCGGAACAAAAATGAGTATTCTTCTTGCCGGTTCTATTCCTCCCAACCCGTCTGAGCTTCTTTCAAGCAATAATATGAAGAATCTTGTTGCTGAGCTGGAAGAGCAGTTCGATTATGTATTATATGATACGCCTCCTGTATTCCTTGTTACTGATGCTGCTGCACTCGGTAAGTATATGGACGGTGCTATATTTGTAATCAAGCATAATTTTACTGAGCGCGGTATGGTTGTTCAGGCTAAAAAGAATCTTGAGATTGCCGGTGTTAAGATTTTTGGTGCTATATACAGTAACTACAGCGCTAAATCGACCGGAGCTTATTCCAAGTATTCAAGATATAATTATTATGATTACTATTCAAGCTATTCTTCAAATCCTGATCATACTTCATCAGGCAATCATTCTAAAAAATCAAAGAATGATAGCGAAGATGATATTGTAGAGATTTGATATATTTGTTTGGCTGTCGGAGTTTTCCGACAGCTTTTTTTGTTGAAAAGAACTTTAAAAGGTGATAGAATTATATTATAATTGATTTTTATGATTGATAAATCCGATACAATTATTATCTGATGATAGGAGAATTGATTATGCCTGAAAAAGTGATCGAGGTCAGAGGTCTGACAAAGGAATACAAAGACTTAAAAGCGGTAGATGATCTTTCCTTTGACGTATATGAAAAGGAAATTCTTGGTTTGCTGGGACCTAACGGAAGCGGAAAATCTACCACCATTAATTCCATACTATCACTGTTGAAATACAGCAGCGGAAGTATAAAAATATTCGGAAAGGAAATGAAACCTGATGCCTATGATATAAAAAGGGATATCGGTGTAATTTTCCAGGAGGTAGCAGTCTTTGAGGAGCTTACCGTATATGATAATATCGACTATTTCTGTGGGTTATATATCAGAGATAAAAAACAGCGCAAAGAATATGTTGACGATGCTATAGAGCTTGTCGGAATAAGTTATTACAAAAAATTCTATCCTAAACAGCTTTCCGGCGGTCTGCTCAGAAGGCTGAATATCGCGTGCGGTATTGCACACAAGCCAAAGCTGATATTTCTTGATGAGCCGACAGTTGCTGTGGATCCTCAAAGCAGAAATCATATACTTGAGGGTATAAAAAAGCTTCGTGAAAACGGAGCAACAATACTGTATACTACTCATTATATGGAAGAGGTTGAGCAGATTTGCGACAGGATAATTATTATAGATAAAGGAAGGATCATAGCAGAGGGAACCTCAGACAGCCTGAAAAAGCTTGCAAATATCGAGGAAAAGATATCTGTTGAGATTCATTCTCTTTCTGATGACGGAATAGAAAAGGCAAAGAAGCTCAAATATGCGACGGATGCGGTATATGACGGAACAAATCTGATCGTATCATACGGCGGGGGCAGAGATAATATGACGAGGATGATAGATTTTTTACGCGATAATGATTATCATTATAAAAAGCTGTATTCCGAGCGTCCGACATTAAATGACGTATTTCTTGAGTTGACGGGCAAGGAGCTGAGAGACTGATGTTTATTCACAATTTCAAATATTCCATTAAGCTTCTGTTAAAGAACCGCCAGCTTGTTTTCTGGACACTTGCATTTCCGATAATAATGGCAGTTCTTTTCAATATGGCTTTTTCAAATATTGAAAATTCAGAGACGCTTGAGGCTATTGATATTGCTGTAGTTGATGATAACAGCTTTAACAGCAGTCTGATCTATAAAAATTCCCTTAAGTCGCTTGGCGAAGGTGATGAAAGGTTATTCAATATCACATATACTGATGAAAAGGGAGCAGATGAGCTTTTGTCCGAAAAAAAGGTCACAGGAATCTTCCGTATAGTAAAAAACGAGCCTGTTGTAACTGTAAATTCAAACGGATTGAGAGAAACTGTTCTATGCTATGTTGTCAATGAGATAAAGTCAACAGGCGATCTTGTTATGAAGCTTGGTTTTGAGGATATCAGAAAGAATATTTCATCCGGAAATAAAATTGATTATGAAAAAGAATTTACAGATATAGCTCAGGATGTATTGAGCAGTGACGCAAATATAAATAACGTATCAACATCCAATATGAGTTATATAATGATAGAATATTATTCTCTTATTGCAATGGCTTGTATGTACAGCGGTCTTTTATCAATGACACTGATGAATTACAGATTGGCAAATGTAAGCGCGGTGGGAAAGAGAAGTGCTGTAAGCTCAGCTAAGAAAAGCAGAATAGTATTACCGTCATTGCTGGCTTCCTTTGTGGTACAGATCGCAGGATTGATTTTATTGTATCTTGTTCTGATTTTCTATGTCCGCGCAGACTTCGGAAATGAGCTTCCGAAGATAATTCTGTTATCTCTTGCAGGCTCAATAGCCGGTCTTTCTGTGGGAACAGCCGTATCCGTTATGGTTAAGGCAGGGGAAAATGCCAAATTCACCGGACTTGTAGGAGTTATTATGGCAGGATGCTTTTTTGCCGGAATGATGGGCGTAATGATGAAAAATATAGTTGATAAAAATGTCCCGATACTGAATAAGATAAATCCTGTAGCAATGATAACGGACGGATTATATGCACTTTATTATTATAACAGCTATGAGCGATTCTGGTTTGATGTGATAAGTCTTGCTGTTTTTTCGCTGATCGTATTGCTGATCTCAATAAATGGACTCAGGAGGCAGACGTATGACAGTATTTAATGCTTTTTTAAAGGTAGTTAAGAAGAATATTATTACTATTATTATCTATACTCTGATAGTAATTGTTTTTGCCGCTGCCAATATGCAGACCGATAACGGCCCGACAGGGTTCATCAGTGAAAAGCCTGATATTATGATAATAAACAATGATCAGGGATCTGCTTTGTCAAAGAATTTTGAAAAATATCTTCGTGAAAATACGAATATAGTTGATATCCATGGTTCTGATGAGGATATAGCGGATGCGCTTTTTTACAGAGATATTACCTGTATTGTAACAATACCGGAAAATTTCGGAAAATGTGTAATTTCAGGCAATACTCCTGAGGTGGAAATCAGAACCTGCGGAAATGATTTTGCTGCATTTTCGGAAATGATAATATCCCAATATCTCAGAATACAGAATTCCTGTGCTAAACGTATTCAGGATGAATCCAAGCTTATTGAAACCATTAATTCATCACCGAATAAAAAAGCTGAGGTCAATATTACAACTAAGCTTGATACTTCTGTAATGAGCAAATCAAAGACGTATTTTAATTTTGCAGCATACAGTATGATGTCATGTATACTCTTTATCGTTTGCCTTGTACTGTCGAGCTTCAATGAATTGTCTGTAAGAAAAAGAACGATAGTAAGCAGCATGAATTATAAAAAGTACGGCTTTGATCTGTTTTTATCGAGCTTTTCTTATGCCTTTGCCGTATGGGTATTCTTTATGCTTCTGAGTCTTATAATGGTCGGAAAAAGTATGATATCCCTCAGAGGGGCAGCGTTTATGCTCAATGCTTTTGTATTTACACTTTCAGCATTGGCTCTTGCCTATATGCTTAGCTGTCTGCTATTTAAGAAAAATGCTATTACGGGTATTGTAAATGTTCTCACTCTTGGTTTCAGCTTTTTGTGCGGAGTATTTGTACCTGCTGAGTTTCTTCCTTCGTGGGTTCTGAGTATAGCCAGAGTAATGCCGACCTATTGGTATATACAGAATAATGAGCTTATCGGAACCAGTGAGCATTTATCGGGAGATGTAAGATCTTTGCTGATAAACTTTTTGGTAATGGGAGGCTTTACTCTTGTATTTGCGATAGTCGGAATAATAGTTTCCGGAAGGAAAAGAAAAATAGCGTAATAATAAATAATTCATATTTTCGGCGGTGATCCTATGTCAGATAAAATTGATATTTCTGTTATCGTACCTGCGCACAATGAGGAAAAATATGTTGTAAGATGTATAAGATCTATTAAATCGGCAGCGGATTATTCAAAAGCAGAGGTTGAGATAATCATTGTCTGTAATCGCTGTACTGATAATACAGAAAGACTTGCTTTAGAAAATGGTGCAAGGGTATTATTAAATAATGACAGATGTATTGCAAAAGTCAGAAATGAAGGAATAAGAAATTCAAGGGGCAGAATTATCGTAACTATAGATTGTGATAACCGAATGACGAAGGGTACACTAAAGGAAATATGCGAGCTTCTTGCTGCAGGAAGGTATATCGGCGGAGGCGCGCCTATGAGATTTGAAAGATATTCATTCCCCTTGTGGCTGAATGACATATTGTGCCGCGCCGGTTTTGCGGTCACAGGGCTGTACTGCGGTATCTTTTGGGCTGAAAGGTCAGCTTTTGATGCAATAGGAGGTTTTGCAGAAAAGAAGGCTATGGAGGATGCGGCAACTGCAAAGCTTCTTAAAAAATACGGCAGGTCTGTCGGAAAAAGGTATACTCATCTCAGGAAAAATTACCTGATAAATTCTACACGAAAATTTGATGAAATGGGTGACTGGCTTTATTTCCGGCTTGCCTTCAGAAATATAGGAGCGCTGATAAAGGCTGCGTTCGGAAAAACGGAAGCCTATGATAAATTGCTTGATGAAATGTTCTATGATTATAATGATATTCACAAGTAATATTTTCTATCATACAAAATGTATGTATATTTAATTAGTTTTACAAAAAAACTGTATAATATATTGAAAAATGTAAAATAATGTGATAATATATAAGTATGTGATAACTATTTAACCCAATTGGGGGTGAGATTTTGGATTCGTCCGAAAAAAGAAATAAAAAAATGGTGTTTATATTACTTGATATTATTGCTGTTTTTTTGATTCTTGGAATAGGATTCCGGTATTTTTGCAATCTTGATAAATACAATGAGAATTCTCTTGATAGCAGGATTTTTTCAATTATACACCGTGCAAACGGCAGTATAGAAAGCTATACGTCAAATTATATACCGGAAGCGTGTGGGGGAGATGTTGTAGATTTCACTATCCGTCTTCCGGAAAAAAGCCTTTTGACGATAATACTCTTTGCGCTGTTGTCTATAATTGCAGAATAGAGATCTATTCTGAAGATAAATTGATTTATGAATACGGCAAGGAAGCGGATAAATCATCCGGACGATTGGGAAATACTCTGATAACAGTGCCGATTGCCGATGAGATGTTCGGCAAGGAAATCGACATACGCTGTATTGTTCCATTGGGCGGAAGTCTTACAAAGCTTGAAAATGTCAGAATTATGCCAACCACATATGCGCTCAGGTATGTACTTATAAATCATGAAACAGATTTTGTATTCTGCTTATCGCTTGTTGCAGTTTCTTTTATAGCAATGATGCTGATGCTCGTGTTCGGCGGTTTCAATGAGCTTGTAAGAGAGGGATTGTACCTTTTTATTTTCTTCATATCAACGGGTATATGGGTTCTTGGAAACAATAATATTCTGTATTTGTTTATAAACAATCCGATTTTGTGTTCTACATTAGAATATATAGCGATGTTTTTGATGCCTGTATGGTTCTGTGCCTTTCTTTCGTTGGAATTTAATCAAAAATACAAGCTCCTGTATGTTTTTATGTCGATAACCTACGGATTTATATTCCTCATGGTTGTATCACTGAATTATACTACACCTATGAGATATTATCATTTTACACATATTGAAAGGATACTTATATTCATCGGACTGATCATTACTGTTGCGGTACTAATATTCAACAGGGAAAAGCAGACCAAAAGTGAAATGATAATAAAGATAGGAACAATATGTTCAGTTGCAGTAATGGCTATTGAGGTAGTAAGATATGAGCTAAAGGATACATTTTACATTTTCCGCCAGATGTTCTCAACTTCCTTGACTGTGTTCGGGATCATGATTTTTGTTTTTTCACTGTTTTACGGTTATTATACAAAAATATCTTATGAACTGACAAGACAGAAAAAGCTTGAGCGTGTCGCATATACAGATGGAATGACCGGTATTGCGAACAGGACGGCAGTAATTGAATTTCTTAATAATCTGCGTCCTTCTGATCAATACGGCATAGTATTTTTTGATGTAAATGAATTAAAAAAAGCAAATGATATATACGGACATGAAACAGGAGATAAGCTTATCACAGTAGTGGCTGAAGCAATAAGCTCCTCATTTGATGATAATGATGGTTTCTGCGGACGCTACGGAGGAGATGAATTTGTTGCCGGTTTTATCAGTGCTTCCGAGGAAGATATAAAAAGCTGTATAGAATTATTTGACAGAGAAATTAAGAGAGCAAATGATGAGAAACTGCTTCCGTTTGAAGTCAGGGTTGCTTACGGATATTATATAAACGATCCAGCGAATCCTCTTGAATCTGAAAAGGGTATCAAGGAAGCTGATGAAAAATGTATAACAGAAAAAAGGCTATGAAAAAATCACAGGGATAGTTTTATAAAATTAATTGACAAATACTCTGAAATATAGTATAGTTGTTATAACAAATAATTTCAGGAGGTACTCCCTATGAACTATGTATGTAATGTATGCGGTTATGTTTACGAGCCGGAAAAAGGTGATCCCGATAACGGCATCGAGCCCGGCACAGCTTTTGAAAATCTTCCCGAGGATTGGACATGTCCTCTGTGCGGTGTTGGCAAGGATGACTTTTCAGCAGAGTAAGAATAACAAAAAATTATTTTGCCGTGACAATGATATTGTCACGGCAGCTTCTATTAATGGAGGACGATATGTGGAGTCAGAGAAGATATCATTCATTGGATCATTATCTGAAAAAAGAATTTGGCGAAAAGCTTTATAAGCTGTCACTTGACGGTGGTATGACCTGTCCTAATCGAGATGGAAGAGTATCATACGGCGGATGTATTTTTTGCAGCGGTGAAGGATCGGGAGATTTTGCTGCGCCAAGAAATATTTCTGTAGAAAAACAGATAGAATATGCAAAATCTCTTGTTTCTGAAAAGTATTCCGGACATAGATATATTGCGTATTTTCAGGCATTTACAAATACTTATGCTTCACCTGAATATCTGAGGGAGCTTTTTATGCCTGTAATAAAGCGTGATGATATAGCTGTTCTTGATATTGCCACAAGACCAGACTGCCTTCCTCCTGAAATACTGAATCTTTTGTCTGAGCTTGT
>CACXDV010000057.1 GCA_902766585.1 uncultured Ruminococcus sp. | reverse complement strand
TGAGGTATCGTAATGACACAAACCCCTGCCTTTTGGCGGATGGGAGGGAAGATAAATGGCAGAAATCAGAATTAAAGATAATGAATCTCTTGAAAGCGCACTCAGAAGGTTTAAGAAGCAGTGTGCGAGAGCCGGCGTTATCGCTGAGGTTCGTAAGAGAGAGGCATACGAGAAGCCTTCTGTAAAGCGTAAGAAGAAGTCTGAAGCTGCTCGTAAGCGTAAGTACAAATAAACAATTGTACACAGAATTGGGGTATTTCCGGCGGCTTGTTAGCGCAAGCGATAATTACGGGAATATCCCTTTTTAGTATATATACGCTGAAGGAGGTAAAGTATGGGACTGCTTAAGCCCACCGTTGCTGTCAGAAGGGTAACGGATATCACACCTGAGCTGCTTAAACAGATGGGTGTGGATGCTATATTGCTGGATGTTGATAATACACTTGCTTCGCCTTATGAAAAGATCCCGTATGAAGGCGTAACGGAATGGCTAAAAAAGATAAAGGAAGCCGGCTTTGCGGTCGTTATATGCTCGAACAATTTCCATAAGCGGATACGTCCCTTTGCAAAGGGAGTAGGACTTGATTGTGTCGCCATGAGTCTTAAACCGCTGCCGTTCGGATTTATCAGGGCAAAGAAAAAGCTCGGGGAAAAGCCCGATTCCGTTGTTGTTGTGGGAGATCAGATATTTACTGATGTACTCGGAGCCAATATGGGCAGAATGAAATCTATTCTTCTTGAACCTCAGTCGGAGGAGCATGGATTCAGTATTTATGTAAGAAGAAAGCTTGAGGTCGGAGTAAGGAAAAAAATAAAGGTTCTGGAAAGAGGGGAAAAGTATGTCAGTAAGTGACAGCAAAGTGATAGATGCTGCTGCCGAAAACGGTGAAGAGCTTGTTTTGCTGATATCAGACCATATAACGTGGGCTGCTGCACAGATTGAGCATCTTCAGCTTCTGCAAAAAAAGCTGAATACATATATACGTTACATAGATAATAAGGGCTGGAAAAATGAATTTCGCGGAGCGGATTTTTCGTCCTTCAAGATAGAGATAGGCTTTAAATACAGACCGCATATATCATTTGAAAAGATGATAGAGGCAGTCAGACCTGAACTTGATAAAAAAAATATCAGTATTGTCTGGAGTATAGAAGGAGGGGATTAAGACAAGATGAAAAATATACTTTTTATTCTGGGGCCTAATCTGAATATGGTCGGTATAAGGGATGTAAATACATACGGCACAGAAACGGCGCAGAGTATCAATGAGGATGTAAAAAAGTGGGCTGATGAGCTTGGACTCGGGCTTGAGATATATCAGTCGAACCATGAGGGCGATATCATAGACAAGATACACGCAGCCTACGGAAATAAAGACGGTATACTCATAAATGCAGGCGCACTGACGCATTACAGCTATGCTTTGGCTGACGCTATATCGGCAGTTCATATTCCGACTGTTGAAACACATATGTCCAATATAGGCGCAAGAGAGGAATTCAGAAGAAAATCAGTTATTGCGCCTGTTTGTAAGGGCTCGATAGCAGGCTTCGGAAAATTCAGCTATTATCTCGGACTTGCGGCTCTTAAAGAGCTTTGCGAACAGAAGTGATGGGGTGGAAAATATATGAATGAAAGGCTGCTAATGCTGCAATCAATGCTGCCTGACGAAGTGGATGCGGCGCTCATCATTTCCAATACTAACCGCAGATATTTTACTGATTTTGTTTCATCACTCGGATATCTGCTTCTTACAAGACGAGATGCATATTTGCTTGTAGATTCACGTTATTGCGAAGCGGCTGAAAAGCAGGTTTCAGGATGTGAGGTAAAGGGCTTTTCATCGCTTTCAGATAAGCTTTCGGAATTGCTCCGCAGGGATAATGTCAGGAAGCTGATGCTTGAAGGCTCTGCATTTACACTGAATGAGGCTGCAAGGATAATAAAGCTTGCAAAGGAAAGCGGAGCGGAGTGTATTACGACAGACGAGCTGGATAATATAATTTCCGGACAAAGGATAATAAAAACTCCCGATGAAATTGATAAAATAATCCTTGCTCAGAGGATCACCGAAAATGCTCTGAAAAGCACACTGCCGTATATCAAGGAAGGCGTTATGGAAAGGGATATAGCTCTGGAGCTGGAGTACAGAATGCGTCGGGCAGGAGCGGACGGCATATCCTTTGACCTGATAGTAATAGCCGGAGAAAAGACCTCCATGCCTCACGGGGTACCGGGAGAAAATCGTATCAAGCCCGGTGATTTTATTACCTTTGATATCGGAGCGCTTTGCGGCGGGTATCACAGCGATATGACGCGCACATACGCCTATGGCTTTGTAAGCGATAAGCAGAGGAGAGTATATCAGGTCGTATATGGTGCTCAGAAGCTCGGACTTGAAGCTGTCAGGAGCGGAGTAAGCTGCAGAGCAGTAGACGGAGCGGCAAGGGATTATATATACCATGCGGGCTTTGAAGGCTTTTTCGGTCATTCGACAGGGCACGGAGTCGGACTTGATATACATGAGGCGCCAACGGTAGGACCTAAGAGTGAAATGGTACTACAGAGCGGTATGGTCGTAACGGTTGAGCCGGGAATTTACCTGCCCGGAGAATTTGGAGTGAGGATAGAGGATACTGTTGCGGTAAGCACTGACGGATGTATCAATCTTTCAACATTATCCAAGGAACTTACGATTCTTTAAAAGTATGCAAAGTAAAATTAAAAACAAATTGCCTGTGGTTGACATAAGGTCAATTATGTAATAAAATAGTATAGTAAAAAAATTCGGTGCGGAAAACCGGAAGGAGATAGAGATATGTACATTTTTGAAGCAGAGATGAATAATAAAAAGGTCAAGCTTTATACCAATTTTCCTCTTAAGAATGCCGCAGGAGCGCTTCTTAAGACACTTAATGCAGTAAGCAAGAAGACCGATATTTTTAATCCGACATTTGCGCTCAATTATGGCTGGGCACGTTATTTTCTCAGCAAGAGAACAGATAAAAACTCATCATATTATGTTGTACAGACAGCAGACTACAGGAACAATCCCATGCAGCTTCGTTCGGATGACTGTACTGATGCTCTCGTTATCCAGAATATGCAGGTAGATACAAATACAAAGGCAAAGGTAGTAAAACCTGAGCCTACTCTTTTCTGTGATACGGTACTTGTACTTAAGGAGGCGATGAATTCCCCCGATGTATATATGAACCGTACCGAGCCTTCAAAGAACGGCGATTCAGGCTGGTATTTCGGTCTTCTCAATGATGAGAATGAGGATAAGCATGAGCCGGATGAAATGATAGCACTTCCTACAAGTGAGCTTATGAAATTCAGGGGTGAAGCTCTTCGTGTGCTTCAGATGCCTGTCGGCACTCTTGCTGTTTTCCATGATAATGAAATGACAGCCCTTGTTGACAAGGACGATAATCCTCTTGAGTTCACCACTGCTGATGACAGAAAGCGTTCAATAGCTGCAAAGGCTGCTGCCGAGGCTGCCGCAAAGGCTGAAGAAGGCAAGGCAGAGGGCTGATCATGTACAAGCTGATAAGCACCGAAGGAAGGGCAAGACGCGGTGAGCTTGCAACCGTGCATGGAACTGTACAGACGCCGGCATTTATGAATGTTGCTACCTGCGGAGCGATAAAGGGAGCTGTTTCGGCGCTTGATTTAAAGGAACTGAGGTGTCAGGTGCAGCTTTGCAATACCTATCACCTTCATCTCAGACCGGGTGATGAAATAGTACGCAGGCTCGGAGGGCTTCATAAATTTACCCGTTGGGACGGACCTATTCTAACCGACAGCGGAGGCTTTCAGGTATTTTCTCTTGCAAAGCTGAGGCATATAACAGAAGAGGGAGTTACCTTCTCATCGCATATTGACGGCAGAAGGATATTTATGGGTCCCGAGGAAAGCATGACTATTCAGTCAAATTTAGGTTCTACTATTGCAATGGCGTTTGACGAATGTATAGAGAATCCTGCACCGTATGACTATACAAAGCGCTCCTGTGACAGAACATACCGCTGGCTGCTTCGATGCAGGGATAAAATGAAAGAGCTTAATTCAGCAGAGGGTACGGTCAATCCGTCGCAGATGCTGTTCGGAATAAATCAGGGCGCGACATATGATGATCTGAGGATCGAGCATATGAAAAGAATAAGGGAGCTTTCGCTTGACGGTTATGCCGTAGGCGGACTTGCTGTCGGTGAAACTGCCGAGGAAATGTACCATATACTCGATGTTGTTGAGGAGTATATGCCGCAGGATAAGCCGAGATATCTTATGGGTGTCGGAACGCCGGTAAATATACTTGAGGCGGTTCACAGAGGAATAGATATGTTCGACTGTGTAATGCCGACAAGGAATGCCCGCCATGCAAATATATTCACATGGTCAGGCAGAAGAAATATGAGGAATGAAAAGTATACTCTTGACGAAAGACCGCTTGATGAAGAATGTGATTGTCCGGTGTGCCGCAATTTTACACGCGCATACATACGTCATCTCATAAAAAGCGAGGAAATGCTTGCTATGAGGCTTTGTGTTATGCATAATGTGTATTTTTACAATACACTGCTTATGAGGATAAGAGAATCACTTGATCAGGGGCGTTTTGAGGAATTTTATACGAAATACAGAGATATTCTTGATAAGAGAATATAGATTATGACAGTTGC
Source organism: uncultured Ruminococcus sp. (assembly GCA_902766585.1). Taxonomy (GTDB): domain Bacteria; phylum Bacillota; class Clostridia; order Oscillospirales; family Acutalibacteraceae; genus UBA1213. Next base: position 2,740 of record CACXDV010000057.1, on the reverse strand, counting down.
GGCTTTTGGCTGCAGCTGTTATAATATATTGGTATAAATTTAAGTCTGAAAGGAAATTGGAATTATGGATATGATGTTTTTAGCAGAGGCACAGGGAAATCCTCTTATGTCCTATGGTATGATAGGCTTCTGGGTACTGATAATCGCTGCGATGTATTTCTTTCTTTGGAGACCGCAGCAAAAAAAACAGAAGGAAGAGGATGCTCTCAGAGACAGTGTTGAAATAGGTGATGATGTTACCACGATCGGCGGAATTGTCGGAAAGATAATTGCTGTCCGCGAGGATGACGAAACCGTTGTTATCGAGACAGGCAGTGACAAGACAAGAATACGCTTCAAGAAGTGGGCTATCCGTTCAATAGATACTCCTGAGAAGCAGCCGAAGAAGGAAGATAAGAAGTCAAAAAAATCCAAGGACAGATCCGAGAATGAGGAAAAGGTAAACCTCAAAAAGAAAGAAGAATAATCAGTTTGCCCCATGAATATATTTAAACAAATAAATTCATGGGGTTGATTATCTGATGAACGGAATAAAACATAGAATAAAATGGATAATTATCGGTTCATTTGCAGGGACAGCATTTGCTGCTCTTATGACACTGATATTGTCCTGGATAGTTCTGAACTCAGGCGGAATAGATGAGGGGCTGTATGCTCCTCTTTCTGTTATTGCACTTTGCCTCGGAGCAGCGGCAGGAGGAGCAATTTCGGCGAAGGGCTGCGGCAATAAGCTGCTGGTGACAGGCTTGATAACAGGTGCGGCAGTATATCTGATAATAACGGCGATAAGCTGCGCGATGGGCGCAGTTCCTCAGACAGCAGGTCTTTTCAGGATACCTGCAGCAGTGCTTTCCGCAGGGCTTATGCCTGTGATCATCGGCAGCGGGAGTAAAAAGCGCAGAAGAAGATCGGGGAGAAGAGGATAACTTTGTCGATAAAGCTTGAATTTATAAAAGAAATATGTTAAGATATAAGTGTACTATATTGGTGTCGGAAAGGGTGAAACAATATGACAAAAAAGCATATCAAGACGCTTAATAAGGCTAACCTTAAAGAGTCAGCTGTAAAGGGTGGCTGCGGCGAGTGCCAGGCTTCCTGCCAGTCAGCTTGCAAGACCTCCTGTACGGTCGCTAATCAGAAGTGCGAGAAATAATTCCACTTCAAACATTACCGAAAATGGCGGATGCTTTGTCCGCCTTTTTCTTTTGGAATAAATTATGAGGAGTAGAACTGATGATACATAAATATAAGCTTGGCGGATATAATATCTGTCTTGATGTACACAGCGGCGCGGTACACGTTCTTGATGATGTTGCATATGACATTCTTGATTACTGCGAAGACGGGATGAATGAAGTACTTGACGGAAAAATGCTTTCCGAGCTGTCCGAAAAATATGACCGTGATGAGATATGCGAGACCTATGAGGCATTGTATGAGCTGTATAAGGACGGACTTTTGTTTTCGGCAGATGATTATGAGCAGTTTGCAGACCTTATGACAAAGGCTCCGATAAAGTCTATGTGTATAAACATTTCCCATGACTGTAACCTCAGATGCGAATACTGCTTTGCTGCAAAGGGTGATTTCGGTCAGGGAAGATGCCTTATGTCATTTGAAACTGCAAAGAAGGCTATAGATTTCATTATCGCAAATTCAGGTACAAGAAGAAATCTTGAAGTCGATTTCTTCGGCGGCGAACCGCTGATGAATTTTGACGTAGTGAAAAAGACCGTAGAATATGCAAGAAGCATTGAGAAAAAATACAATAAGAATTTCCGCTTCACGATAACCACAAACGGCTTGCTTCTGGATGATGAAAAGATAGAATATATCAATCGTGAAATGAATAATGCTGTTCTTTCTCTTGACGGCAGAAAAGAAGTAAATGACAGAATGAGAGTCACACCGAACGGCAAGGGCTGTTATGATATAATTGTACCGAAATATCAGAAGCTTGTTGCATCAAGAGGGGATAAGGATTATTATATCAGAGGTACATTCACTAAATATAATCTTGATTTTACAAAGGATGTGCTTCATTTTAAGGAGCTTGGCTTTGAGCAGCTTTCTATCGAGCCTGTCGTATCCGATCCGAAGCTTGATTATTCAATAAAGTATGAGGATCTGCCTTTGGTATTTGAGGAATATGAAAGGCTTGCTCAGACAATTATCGAATCGAGAAAAAAGGGAGAGTATTTCAATTTCTTCCACTTTATGATAGATTTAGATCAGGGACCGTGTGCGATAAAGCGTCTCAGGGGCTGCGGCTGCGGAAATGAATATGTTGCTGTAACTCCTCAGGGAGATATATACCCCTGTCATCAGTTTGTCGGAAATGAAGCATTCAAAATGGGCAATCTGAATGACGGAACCTTTGATAATGATATGAAGCTTATGTTTGCAAGGTCAAATGTCTATTCAAAGGAAAATTGTAAGGACTGCTGGGCAAAGTTTTATTGCTCAGGCGGCTGTAATGCAAATAACTATCAGTATGAGGGAGATATCAGAAAGTCGCATAAGACCTCCTGTGAGCTTGAAAAGAAGCGTCTTGAATGTGCGATAATGATAAAGGCAGCGCTGGCAGAGGCAGGAGATGAAGTTTCCTGTGACGGTGAGGACTGCTTCTCTTCCTGTCTGTAAATCTGATTTTCGGCATATTCAATAATTCAATAAAAAAAGTGTTGACATTAAAAAAACAAGGTGATATAATGTCTTCAATAGAATAATAAACCGTTGA
>CACXDV010000056.1 GCA_902766585.1 uncultured Ruminococcus sp. | reverse complement strand
CCCTTTTCAAGAAGAAATTCATGTATGTCAAAAACGATATTCTCCCAGTTTGCGCCGAGCTCATGCAGTGCCCTTGTATCAGGTGTAAACATTATCTGAGTTTTCATATTATTCAGCCTCCTCAGTTCCTATATCATCAGTATCTGATACATCAACTGTTATCACTTCAAAGAAAGGCTCAGTGCTCTCAGACGTAAGCTTGCCGACATTCTGACGGGTGGAGAAAAATTCAAAACTGCCCTCTATGACCTCTTTTACCCTTTTGCTGAACGCATCAACGGCTGCCTTTGTTTCATCAGCCTCAAGCTCTCCGCAGTCAAGCACAAGAATCACACTGTTATTTCCGTTTTTGCGAACGCCCTTGATAAATGCTCTTCTGACATTTCCATTTTCATCGCACAGCTCACTGAGCTTTCTGATAAGTACAGGATCCGGTCTTTCAATGGTATATATCACAGCCCTTCCCGAATTATCAGCGGGAACCATTTTTGACGCTGCTATCATGCCCTCACAGGTATCTTTTGTGATATTGAAATTAAAGCCGAAGGGATTGAGCACAACCGTTTCACCGGCATCGGCAAATTCCTTCATCTGTTCAAAATTCGCCGGAAGGAAATTGAAATTCTTTTTTGCATCATATTTTTTAGCTTCATTTGAATCCGTAAAGAACGGCACGAATTTCTTTCCGTCATTACGCTCAAGCGCGGGAACAGTTACCTTGCCGTTCTCAGGCTCACCCTTAACAGGAATAAGGAAACGAGCCTTATATGTATCAACAAGAAGATTAAGCTCCTTATCCGGCGTCACGCTTTTATTCTCAAGGCACTGGAAAAATATATTCGCACTCATCATAAGCTGGGGATTTATAACAGGACGCTCCTCCTCCGGCATACTGTCAAAATCGGGAATGTTGATGAGATCCTTCAGTTCTATCTGAAGGCGGTGCTGACCGTTATCAACAAGCACAGTCTCAAAGCCGCATCTGTGATAATCCGCAAACATACTCAGACGGCTTTCCTTTTTACATTCAGCAATTCCGACGGTAATGCCCTCTGCCTTGATATGCTTGCAGAAGCCCTCGCAGAAGGACTTTTCAGAAAAAATAAATGCCGTTGCCGCGCCGTTTACATAATCCACATAGTGCCCCTTTGTTATCGGCGAAAATGCGGAATATATCATATCGCAGGTCTGTATCTCATGCACTATCTCCTTAAAGGTTTCCGGTTTCTTATCTCTGTTATATACTGTTATCAGTTCCTGAAGCTTACTCATATTCTGTTCCTCCGATCAGTTTGATTACCTATTTATTATATAATTATTCAAACTTTATGTCAATATTTTCTGTAAGGATACATATAATAGGACTAAACCTCCCCGACAGCAGGAAAGCCCCGCGCCCGACGGACTTTCCTGTTTCCCGAGACTTGCCGGAAAAACGCTTTTCAGAGCCGGAATAAAAATGCCGTCAATCCTGCCTGTACAGACCTAAATTACGGATAAGCGCAATGCCTGAAGGGTATGCAGGATAATCAAACGGGGAGGGCACTATCCTTACATTACATTCCTCAGCATTGTCCGCATCTCCGAACGGATCAAACGGCGTACCCGGTTCCTCAACTCTGACAGGATGAAAATGGCTTTTTCTTTTCATAGCTACCACCTCGGTTTTTATTTATGGCTTTTTTCTGCCACGAAAATATTATATGTACACCTTCCCTCCTGTTATACCGTTCAGGCATTTTTTCGGCGTTATTCATAATATCCGCATTTCATGTCAATAAAAAATCTAATATCCGGAGGTAATATTTTTTGTTTGTGCTGTCTTTTTCGATAAAGCCCCTCAGCAAACGCAAATTTAAGATAATAATAATCACAGTTCTCCTTTGCATGACAATAATCACGGCATTTCTTACATTCCGCCCCGAAAAACACCATGCACTCTATAACGGTAAGGCATACTCCACAAGGGCTGAAAACGAAAATGATATCAGAAACTTTGCCCGCTTTTTCGGTCTCAGCCTTGATTATTCCACCGAAAAATGCAGGGATATCATTATCCCCGAAAAATTTGATATGCTTTTGAGCAATTATGACCTGATTCAAGGCTCAGTCGGATTGTCCCTTTCACGTTATGCCGGAAAATCCTGCTCGCTTCATACCTGGGAGCTTATGAATAACGGCAGACCGGCTGATTCACTTCTGAGGCTTATCATTCTTGATGATATCATAATCGGAGGAGATATATGTTCTGTTGAATACGGCGGGGATATAAGAAATTTTGCAGGCGAAAAATTCACTTTGAACCAGCAAATAGAACAATAATATCGTCTTTCAGAATACACGCACAAAAGTAATCTTGACAGTAAAATAGTAAAGTGTTATCATTACAATCAAGCTGAGATAATTATTATTTTACAACTATTTGTCATTTTTGTGCTATTAAATACATTAAAATGCTAATCTCTGCTTAATAAAATACAAGGAGAATAAAATATGCTGCTGGACAGATTTTTACCCCGCATCGAATTCGATTCCTACAAAGATTTTAAGAAGAATTACAAGGTAAATGTACCCGACAACTTCAATTTCGGCTTCGACATTGTTGATGAGTGGGCAAAACAGGAGCCGGAAAAAAAGGCTCTCGTATGGTGCAACGACCATGACGAAGAAAAAATCTTCACCTTCACTGATATAAGCCGCCTGTCCAACAAGGCAGCAAATTATTTCAAAAGCATAGGCATCAGAAAGGGCGATGTCGTTATGCTGATAATGAGAAGAAGGTGGGAATACTGGATATGCGCGGTGGCCCTTCATAAGCTTGGCGCGATCATTATTCCCGGCACTCTCCAGCTCACAAAAAAGGATATCGTTTACAGAGGCAACGCTGCCAAAGTTCGCGCTATTGTATGTGTAAATGATAATTTTGTTATAGAGCAGGTCGAAGCTTCTCTTCCTGATGTACCCACAATAGAGCATCATATCGTTGTCGGAGAAAAAAGAGACGGCTGGGAATTCTTTGAGGATGAGATCGAGAATATGTCAGACGTATTTGAGCGTCCCACAGGCGATGAGGGGACAACCAAGGATGACATTATGATAGTATACTTCACCTCCGGAACCACCGGTATGCCCAAAATGGTTCAGCACAGCTTTTCTCACCCTCTCGGACATATCGTTACCGCTAAATACTGGCAGCAGGTTCAGGAGAATAAGCTTCATATGAGCGTTACCGATTCCGGCTGGGCTAAATTCGGCTGGGGCAAGATTTACGGTCAGTGGATATGCGGAGCAGTGGTTTTTGCATATGATATGGATAAATTCATTCCCGCAAAGCTGCTCGAAAAAATGTCGCATTATAAGCTCACGACCTTCTGTGCGCCTCCTACGATGTACCGCTTCATGCTGCTTGAGGATGTTGCCTCCTATGACCTTTCCTCGATACAGCATTGGTGTACGGCAGGCGAACCGCTTAATCCGGAGGTAAACAACAAATGGTTCCACTTCACGGGACATAATATCTATCAGGGCTTCGGTCAGACAGAAGGAACAGTACTTATGGCTGATTTCCAGTGGGATCCGATAAAGATAGGCTCAACCGGAAAGCCCTCCCCGCTTTATGATATAAGACTTCTTGATCCGCTCGGAAAAAAGGTAAGAGTCGGAGAAGAAGGAAATATATGCGTTTATGATGTAAAGGATAATCCCCCTGTCGGACTGTTCACGGGCTATTATCTGCACCCGGAAATGACAAATGAACTGCTGCTCGGAGAATACTACAATACCTGCGATATGGCATGGCGTGACGGCGACGGCTATTATTGGTTCGTCGGAAGAAATGACGATGTAATCAAATGCTCCGGCTACCGTATTGGTCCGTTTGAAGTAGAAAGCGCAATGCTTGAGCATGATGCTGTTGTTGAATGTGCTATCACGGGCGCACCCGATCCGGTAAGAGGTCAGGTAGTTAAGGCTACAGTTGTTCTGAAAAAGGGTTATGAGCCAAGCCCCGAGCTTATCAAAGAACTTCAGGATCATGTAAAGCATACCACAGCGCCATATAAATATCCGAGAGTTATAGAATTTGTTGATGAGCTGCCCAAGACGATCGGCGGAAAAATCAAAAGAGCTCAGATCCGCCATGATGATGAGGAAGCAGTTATTGTCATGGATGAAAACCAGCCAAACAATAATAATTAAAAAAATTATCCGCAATACCACGAAACCGGTATTGCGGATTTTTTCATTCTTTTTTTATTTTAGCCTTCGGTGAAACAAACAGCAGACCAAATACTCCGAGAAGCACAGCGCTGCAAAGTATTACCGATTTTTCCATCATTTGCGGTGTTATCAGCGTACTTATTACCGCGCCGACCACAAAAAACAAATCTATACCAAAATACTTGACTGCATTATGGAGATATTTCTTATCTTTAAGCACACGGTATTTTTCAAGTGCCTCAGCACCGCTGCGGAGGTTTCCCGTACACATTGTAGTTGCGCATATTATGCCTCTGATATCCCTGAAACTCTGTACCTGCAGGGAGCAGACAAAGGATATCAGCACATTTGAAACAGTATCGAAATTCACACCTCCGACAGCGCCCATCGGAAACAGACTTACGGCAGACAGTATTATAATTTCAAGCAGAATGACATACTGTCTCCAGTGCAGACCGCGTCCGTCAAGATTCATTCTTATCATTTCGCACAGTATGATCCCGACAACAAAAGCAATTATCGGAGGCAGATACATCACAGCCTTTGAAATATCTCCTCTTGCAAGGGTTATTCCGAGCAGAACGATATTTCCCGTCTGGGCATTAGCAAAGACCTGTCCGCGTGATATATAAGTATAAACATCAAGATACCCTCCCACGATCGCAAGAACGGCACCAATAAAAAAGCTTTCAGACATCTGTCGTTTTTTTGTTTCCATGTATAACACGCCCACGTTCAATTTACAATGTACAAT
>CACXDV010000055.1 GCA_902766585.1 uncultured Ruminococcus sp. | reverse complement strand
GAAGCGCCTGAGGGTATAATCGTAATATCTTCATCTGTTGTCACTGCACTTGCGGCGGCAGTATCAGTATCCGCCGCCATGCATACCGGCGCTGCCCAAAAACTAAATGTCATCAGCGCCGCAAAAGATACGGACAATGATTTTTTTAGTATATTCATTTCATTATCACTCTTTTCAATAATATGCTTAGTATATTTATGAATTATCTTCCTTTTTTTTGGATTTTGAAGCCTTCTGAGCCTTTATCACCTTAAGACGCGAGAACTCCTCTCTGTCCTTTTCTTCAAGAGCATCAGATACGAATTTAACACTTTCCTCAAAACGGGGTATCATAATGTTTTTAAGCGCATTTGCCCTTTTCTGAGTTTTCTTGATAGCATCTGCCAGACGGTAAACGCTGTTTTCGACCTCCGCCAGATCGGCGGTCAGTCTTTTTACCTCACTGAAGCAGGCGTACGCCTCATCTATCGCGGGTGACGTCATCTGCAAGCCGTAAAACAGCTCAGGCTGTTCTTCCTTATCCAAGGTAACGATCGGAATTTCAACGCCCATTACACTTCTGTAGCTCAGCTTAAGGGAATCCTCCTCCGGCACGGATTTTGCAATATCATCTATAAAGCCCATAGCGATATTTGCCTTTTGAAGCGCAAGATATGCCTTGCTGTAGGTCACATCTATCCTTGTCTGTATCTCTGATGCCCTGTCGATAAGCGTCATCATTTCACGGACAAGGATATTTCTCTTTTTATCCAAAAGCTCATAGCCGGTTTTCGCAAGCGTAAGGGATTTTTTATAAGCTATAAGATTACCCTTCGTAGGTACTGCTCCTACCGCCATATTCATTCACCTCCGGAAAAATCAATCCTCTTCCTCATCATCCTTGCCTGCCTTATCAAAATCATCAAAGGTAAGAAGCTCCTTATCCTCGATATAATACTGTGAAAGCAGTTCATCATCAACACGGTCAAGCTCTGTTCTCGGCAGGGTGGACAAAAGCTTCCAGCCAAGGTCGATACTCTGCTCAACGGTACGGTTTTCGGAGTAGCCCTGATTTACAAAATACTGCTCAAACAGCTTACCGAAACGGATATACTGCTTATCAACAGGAGAAAGCTCCTCCTCACCGATAACGCTTGCCAGCGAACGCGCATCCTGTACTCTTGCATAGGATGCAAAAAGCTGGTTTGCAAGGGGCTGATGGTCTGCGCGGGTATAGCCCTCTCCTATACCGTCCTTCATAAGTCTCGAAAGAGACGGCAGAACGGAAACGGGAGGATATATACCCTGACCTTCAAGCGCACGGTCAAGAACTATCTGTCCCTCTGTGATATAGCCCGTAAGGTCGGGAACAGGGTGAGTGATATCATCATTGGGCATAGTAAGGATCGGTATTTGTGTTACCGAGCCTGTACTTCCCTTTACCATGCCTGCTCTTTCGTAAAGCGAAGCGAGGTCGGAATAAAGATATCCGGGGAAGCCCTTTCTTCCGGGGATCTCACCCTTAGAGGATGAAAATTCACGAAGAGCCTCAGCATAGGAGGTCATATCAGTCATAATTACAAGAACGTGCATATTACATTCAAATGCGAGATATTCCGCTGCAGTCAATGCACAGCGGGGAGTAAGGGTACGCTCGATTATCGGATCGTTTGCGAGATTAAGGAACATTACAACTCTCGACAAAACTCCGCTTTCATCAAAGCTCCTTTTAAAATAATCGGCAACGTCATTTTTAACGCCCATTGCGGCAAAAACCACACAGAAGTTATTATCCTCCGAATCGGATATCTTAGCCTGACGCACTATCTGTACTGCAAGCTCATTATGCTTCATACCTGAGCCGGAGAATATCGGCAGCTTCTGACCGCGGATAAGGGTAGTAAGGGTATCTATTGTTGAGATGCCTGTATTGATATAGTTTCTCGGATAAATTCTCGAAACGGGATTCATGGGAGTACCGTTGATATTCTGCTTCTTAACAGGATATACCTCGCCGAAGCCGTCGATAGGTCTGCCCGCGCCGCTGAATACCCTTCCGAGTATCTCAGGCGAAAGAGCAAGCTCCATCGGACGCGCCTTAAGCCTTGTACGGGTATTGTCAAGGGAAATAGATTTTGTTCCCTCAAAGACCTGTACCACTATCCGCTTACCCTCTATCTGAACAATTCTGCCGTGACGACAGGTTCCGTTATCAAGACGTATATCCACCATTTCCTCAAAGGACGCACCCTCAACATCATCCAGAACGATAAGGGAGCCGTTGATTTCCTTTACGCCGACATAATCAAGAATCATTCATTTCACTTCCAATATATTATAATAGCCTTCAATGTCAAACAGAAAGCTGTGACAGAGCCTTATCCATATCCGCAATAAGCTCGTCAAACATTTCGGGCTTATCGTTGGGGATATCGTATTTCATCTTTGCAAGTCTTTCAAAAAGACCGAGGGAGGTAATAGCGGAGATCGGTATTGCCGCCGCGATAATATGCTTAGCCTTTGCATAAAGATGAAGTATAGCCTTCATCATAAGCTTCTGCTTTTCCAGAGGTACGAAGGTATCCTCCGCATGAAAGGCATTCTGCTGCAGGAAGCCGACTCTTATAGCCTTTGCCGTTTCTATGACAAGCTTCTGCTCATCGGGAAGAACATCCGAGCCGATAAGCTTAACTATTTCCATAAGTGAGCTTTCCTCATGCAGAAGGGCTGTAATTTTATTTCTGTATCTTATAAAATCCTCGCCAAGATTTTCCTTGAACCACGGATCAAGGTCTGTAAAGTATTCGCTGTAGCTGTCCATCCAGTTGATAGCGGGATAATGTCTTGCATAGGCAAGAGACTTATCCAAAGCCCAGAAGCAGCGGGTAAATCGCTTTGTATTCTGTGTAACAGGCTCGGAGAAGTCGGAGCCCTGCGGAGATACCGCGCCAATAATGGTGACTGAGCCTTCGCTGCCGCAAAGAGTATTCACTCTGCCAGCTCTCTCATAGAACTCGGAAAGTCTTGAGGGCAGATATGCCGGGAATCCCTCCTCAGCAGGCATTTCTTCAAGACGGCCGGATATTTCTCTGAGCGCCTCAGCCCAACGGGATGTTGAATCAGCCATTATTGCAACATGATAGCCCATATCACGGTAATACTCGGCAAGAGTAAGACCGGTATAGATCGAAGCCTCACGCGCCGCAACAGGCATATTGGATGTATTTGCTATAAGCACTGTTCTGTCGGTCATAGGTCTGCCGGATTTGGGATCGACAAGCTCGGAAAATTCATCAAGCACCTGGCTCATCTCATTTCCTCTTTCACCGCAGCCGACATATACGATAATATCCGCATCGCACCATTTTGCAAGCTGATGCTGGTTCATAGTCTTGCCCGTTCCGAAACCGCCCGGTATTGCCGCTGTTCCGCCCTTGGCTATGGGGAACATGGTATCCATTACTCTCTGTCCCGTTATAAGCGGAATAGTTGCGGGCAGTCTTTCCTGACAGGGACGAGCCTGTCTGATAGGCCATTCCTGACAGAGCGTAAGCTTATGCTCCCTGCCCTTATCGTCCTTTATGGTAACAATCGTATCCTTAAGCTTATATTTTCCGTTAGGCTCAACGGCAGTTACCACACCGCTGAGTGTCGGCGGCACCATAAAGCGGTGCTCGATTATTGCTGTTTCCGGACAGG